>NZ_JBIFFU010000087.1:0-1057 GCF_043557315.1 Sulfitobacter sp. 1A12779 | reverse complement strand
TAAAGCGCCCGACCTTTAACCTGAAACATATCCGGCAGCCTTGAAGTAGTTCCAGCATTCGTCCTGGGAATAGAGATCGCAGATTTCCGAGAGAGCCTTGAACATGTCGGTGAAGGTTCGCGCGCCGATCCTGCGCAGATGTGCCTTGAGTTTCGAGAAGGCCATCTCGATCGGGTTCAGGTCGGGGCTGTAAGGCGGCAGGAACAGGAACCAGCATCCGGCTTCGCGCATGGCTTTGGCGGCGGTGGCGTTCTTGTGCGTAGCGAGGTTGTCCAGGATGACGACGGTGCCTGGCTCCAGTTCCGGGATCAGTACCTGCTCGACGTAAGCGGCAAAGGCTTCGCCATCCATCGCACCTTTGATGACCCACGGGGCGATCAGCGTCCCTGCGCCCAGACCCGCGATGAAGGTCTGCGTGCCCCATGATCCAAAGGGCGCGTCCATCACCAGCCGCTCGCCCCGCCGAGACCAGCCTCGCTGGCGGGTCAGGTTGGTTTTGACGGAGGTTTCGTCAATAAAGACAACGCGATCCGGT
Source organism: Sulfitobacter sp. 1A12779 (assembly GCF_043557315.1). Classification (NCBI taxonomy): domain Bacteria; kingdom Pseudomonadati; phylum Pseudomonadota; class Alphaproteobacteria; order Rhodobacterales; family Roseobacteraceae; genus Sulfitobacter; species Sulfitobacter sp. 1A12779. The sequence goes on along the minus strand of NZ_JBIFFU010000087.1, from coordinate 522 downwards.
CGGGCCGCGACGGCTGGCAGGCGATGCTTGATCCAGTCCTCGCGTTGTTTCCTTACCCGTGCGCGCCGCCGCTCGGTTGCGACCAACGACTTTTTTTGTACGTGAAGCCGAGCTTGCGCAGGAACCGTCCAATCGCATCCGGGTGCGCCTGAACACCGGTCGCATCCGCCAGCGCACCGGCCAGTTCGGGCATGGTCATGTCGCCGTCCTGATTGATCAGTTCGATGAGAAACGAGCGATGAGGATCAAGCTTGCCCTTGCCCCGAGGCCGACCTTGCGGGGAAGCGCATGCGTGTCCCCTTCGTCGGATCGCAAGGCTCCAACGCGCCCCAGTGGCAGGTGAAAGCTTCAGGCGCAACGCCGCCGCCCGCCCGCTCAACCCTTCTTCAATCAATCTCTGAAATCGCGCTCGAAGCGCATCCGGCAAAGGTGCTGACATGATCCATCCTCCCAAACAGGATGAATCACAGATCAGCCCTCAAGGGAATCTATTCCGATTCAGGTTTTGCGTCGGACGCTTTA
>NZ_JBIFFU010000029.1:0-29219 GCF_043557315.1 Sulfitobacter sp. 1A12779 | reverse complement strand
ATAAACCACGACGCATAACTGAGGGTGGGTCAAATCTCGGTGAAAATACCGGGTCAGTTCTCAGTGACAATCAACACGCCATGGGAAAGCGTTCTTCGAACACGATGGCGAGTTGGCTTTTAACGCGGTGCCATTCACGCACAGATCGCTTCCACTCGACGGAAGTAGCATTGAGCGCCAAGTAGATCAACTTTGCTGCCGCCTCATCGCTCGATTTCAGCATTGCTTCCATGCTGGATAGTCAGGAAATTGTTTTCGAGGCCACAAAGCGACAGTTAAACAATAATATCAGTTTGCTGCAGCAAAGCATCAATGGGTTGAGAGAGCGTGCTCAGGGGTATGAGCAACAGCTTTCAGCCACTCAGTTACAGCTTGAAATCTTGAAGGAGGATTCAGAAGCCAAAAGAATTCTGCTTGATAAAGGCTTATTCGTCGAACCGAATTTAACACGTTAAGGCGCGCTATGGCCGAAGCGACGGGCCAGATTGGGCGGCTACAATCCAAGATCAAGGAGACTGAAGCGCTTTCGATGCGCTATCAATCCCAGATTGAACAAACTATTAATGAACGTCAGACAGCTGCCTTAGATGAGCTTCAAGTGGTGCAATCCGAACTTGAAAGTGTTCGTGAGCACGCCCGCAAAGCGCAGAATGTCTTGCGTCGAGCCGAAATACTTGCGCCTGTGTCAGGCACTGTTGTGCGAATGCACTATCATACCGCAGGGGGTGTTATCGAAAGCGGTAAGGCCATTTTGGAGATACTCCCTACCGGTGAGCCGTTGATCATTGAAGTGCAGATTCCACGAGCTGAAATTGATGTCGTGCGCAAAGGCCAACCTGCTACAGTACGCCTTACTGCTTTGAACCAGCGCACTACGCCGATCTTGCATGGACAGGTATACTATGTTTCAGCCGACGCAATCTTAGACCGCGCTCAAGAAGTTCCTCAGGAAATCTATGTCGCAAGGGTATCGGTGCCACCTCAAGAGCTGGACCGTGTCCGAGGCTTCAAGCCAACACCTGGCATGCCTGCAGAGATTATGATTACCACTCAGGACCGCACGTTCATTCAGTATCTAATGAAGCCAGTCACTGATAGTATGATCCGGGCTTTTCGAGAGCAGTAGATAGTTTGCACCCTTTAGTACGGAAATCTCAATTTTGAGGGTAAGCTTGACTGGATCTTTTCTCTTCCGGTCCAGCATGCTGGATCGAAACTGGATTAGCATCCTCTGGGGCTGTCACTTCTCGAAATCCAGACTGTGCCTCCTTGAGAAATTGCAAGGATGAAAACGGCTTCTGTGTTGTTATCCATCTCAAAGACGATCGCGCCTTCGCGACCTGTTGGAGCAATCCGTATAGAAGCATTTGTTTCGCTTTGAGCGGACTTCTTTTCAGGGTCATGCGCAAGGTCCATTGCTGCTTCCTGAATTTCTAAAATTTTGCGCGTGGCTTCTGATGGGCCAGCATGGTTTGCAATCGTTTCGGCAATAATTTGCAGATCATCAGCAACGCAGGGATGGAACCTTACTCTGTAGGTCAATGAAGTTATTCCGATTTTATGCGCTGCAATGCGCTGCGGAAGATATCCTCACCAGATGTAAACTCTGATCTTGATGTCTCCATTCGATCGGATATCGCGGATGAAATGGCTTTCAGGGCGTTCTCGCGGTGAACTTCGTCTTCAATAAGCCGTTCAATCGCTGCTGCAACAGCTGAGCTTGCCGTTGCGAACTTTCCCTGTTTTACTTTGGCCATAAGAAAATCATGATGGCGATCGGTAAAGCTCAGTGTGGTTTTCACAGTCATTGAATGCCCCTAGGTCACATGTAAGTCATACTTTTTGCTTCAAGGCAGGTCAATATTCACGGTCCCTGTCAGCTGCTACCTTTGAATGCTCCAGCAAGAGACTTTTTGACCGTGTCACTCGTTGCCGGCTGAAGCTGCTTCTTTTTCTTAAAACGCTTCCGGTTATATTTTTTGTGCAGTTGCAGTAGAATCCAAAAGGTGAGCCGTAGGCTTAAGTTGAGAGCCTTTTCCTTCTGGCCCCATGCCCCGCTTGTGATATCATTATTACATGTTCGATTTCAGGAGGATGCGATGAGTGACACTGAGCGTATAAAGCTTCTAGAAGCCGCGTTGATAAAATATGTTGAACTATATGGCTTTATAGATGAGGCGCGAGATTACTATATACGCAATGGCCGTAGCGCCAGTCAGAATTTACTAAAGAATTAAAAACCGGTACATCTAGAAAGCTCAAACCAATCTACGGCCTGGGAAGTCTTCGCGCTAATCGCCGGTTCCCATCGTACTAATTTTAGTTGTGGTTTTTGCGGTGGTATCGAGCGTGGTGGTTTCAATAGTAGCAAGTGCTAGAGCGGTTAATCCCACGAGAGCCGCTGCCAGGAAAACCCATTCGACAGTTACTGCCCCGTTCTCAGCTCTAAAGAACTGGTTTGCCTTAAGATTTGTCTTCATGATCCTACCTATCGAAGAATTCTGCACAGCGAGTGTAGGAGTATACGACCACTGCCGACGTCCAAATTGGCGACCTATTTGTGCTTTTTTCAGGGCAGGATCAATCCAGATCGGAATTCGAGATCTTTAATATTGGATATAAAAAAGCCACGCTAAACAAGTTAGCGTGGCTCTTCGGGGGACAGGCGCTCCTTGGAGGGAAAGACGCCTTAGCATTGAGAGATGCCACCCCTAGCTGAGATTGTTACTCAACCGAGTCAATATCGGACACGATGTCAACGACCAGGTTAGATGTCGAGGTTTCAATTGTGTTGAAAGCAACGACTGCTAGTCCGACGATGGCAGCGGTGAGAACAACCCAGTCTACTGTAACTGCGCCGTCTTCATCACGAGCGAAACGATTGAGTTTAAGAGAGAATTTCATGGCTTCATTCCTTGTTTGCGACCTTCTGGGGATACTTCTAGTCCTTGCTCATGTCGAAAATTTGTCCCGCAAGGGCGATGTGTTGTTAATATTAAGGCATAAATTGGGCGCTTCGTGTTTGCGCTAACACATGGTGGCGACGACCCCAGCTGGATGTCTTAACCGTCCAAACGTGATGGAGTGGCACACAGCGCCTCACAAGGGGGGGTGTTACTGCCTTAAGCGCCGTGCTTCAGCCTGGCAGCGATCGACTGCAAGATGACGGCGTTCGTGTTGATGTCGCTGTAGGTGCTGCTTGGGGTCCCAGTTTGTTCATTGATATTTGAAGCAAAGCCATAAGGGGTTTGAGCTCTTTCTCTTACGAACGACAGAAGTTTCGCACTCCACGCGTGGTCCTTGCATGCTGACCATAGGTATGCAGCTTTTGAGCTGATCGCGCGATGCTCCTCTCGGAACGCTTTGGTGCGATGCTCTTCTAAGCCGCCGACGGTGTCGATCGCCCATAGGCGTCCTGGGGCGTCAAATTGCAAACCTTGGTACAAGAACCAAGGTCTGCTGTTGATCGGCCCCTCGGAGACGCAGATCAACCGTCCTGTTTCATCGTATTCTTCAAGCTGAGCGGCAAAGAGAACATCGGCGAGATATGCGGCTTCCGGCGACATGCCGAACTCTAGCGCCTCCATTAGGAGGGGTTCGGCGCCCATAGGGCCTATATGCCCGCACACTTCTAGCAGGGACATTTGACCATCTGAAGCGCTTTTCCCACCGAGCACTTCGTAGGGCGACTTGGCTTCTATGCCCCATATTCGAAAGGCCCAAGCTGCGTAATGTGCGCAATGAGATCGAAAGGTAGAAACCAGTGTTCCCTCTTCGACTGAATGGACAATTCCATCGTCCACGACATCCTTGAGGTCCCAAGACGCGACAGTGCTTGTAGCAAGGCCTTTGGATAAGGGATGGGTGTCTAAGCTGTATAAGGCTGCTAGAAGGCGACCTGCATCGCAGCCGTCGAAGTTTCGATTTCCCCATTTGAACTTGTTTGTTGCAATCCACCCCTGCGGCAGAAGCCGACCTTGGGACCTGCGGCCTGCGATGTTGGGTAAGATTTTTTCGATGGCGTGGCGGAAGTGCTGGTCAGAAATAAGTTTTAAGTCGACGGCTGCTAGCAATGCGAAGATATGGCTCCCCACATCCCACATCGTCACGGCTTCATGTAGCCTTGGGTTGGTTTTTGAAAAATTCGCTGTAGCAGGGCAGAGTCCGGTTTTGGGGTTGGTCCATTTCTCAAAGTAAGACCATGCAACTTTAGCGTCATTCATCAGCCCTTCCCGCTCTGTTACATTTGGGATCTGGGACCGCTGCGATATGTAAGGCTGATAAGCCTCTGTTCTGCGAAAATGTGTGGTGTAGGAGTCGGTTGGTACGAGGCGCCCTACATAGTCCGAGAGCGAGACTACCTGGGAAAGCCCATCATTTTTAACCGCTTGCAGGGCATCTTTAAGCATCCTCTGATGGGCTTTGCTCCGCAACATCTCTGCAGGGATTGAGAGAACAGAGTCGGCCGCCCCCATAGAGGTTTGTAGCGTATCGCTTACTGTCCTGACGTTCTGTACGCGTACGGAGGGTATTCGTAATGTGTTGTCAGCTCCTAAGCCCCCTTCGCGCTTCTGGCTAAGCTCAATCGCAATGCCGTAGCTTTTTGGTGTTGATGGGTGTGCAGAGGAGGACGGCCCCTGTCCCAGGGCCCCCAGTGGTGCCAAAGGCTCATCCAGAGGGTGGCTTTCTTTTAGATTGGCCCAGTACTGAAAGGCACTTTCTGCTGAGGTCTTGTCACCAAAGCTAGATGATAAGCCTTCAAGAGCAAGCTCCTGCCGAAAGCGCATTAGAGCTTCTCGCTCTTTGTCTGTCGCGTCTGACCGTAGAGTAAAATGAACCCCCACATAGCGCTGATAGTCATAGGCATCCCGGAACTGAATATCAGAAGCGAGAATGGCGCTTACCCAAGGCCCCTCGTCGGGAAGCAGCACTTGCTGAGCAAAAGCAGTAGCCGCTGCTTGCAGGCGCGCCAGAGGCAGGTTTGAGAGGTCATGCGCCGATAGGTAATAAACCCTCTCTACGGATTGAGTTTTTGGCAAGCTATAGGCTGTTGGAGGGAGCTGCAGTTGAACCCTCTGACCACCTATTATTCTGACTACACCATTGTCCCAAGCTTCTGGTCGCACCTGAGTGCTGACGTCGGGGCGCATTAAAACATTCCGGATGCCGGACGCGCGAAGCCCCGATGGAGCCATTGCTATGGGTTGCATGTCACAGGCGATGGTTTGGCTTACAGCCATGTGCAGGGATTGCGGAGCGTCATTTCCCCATAAAATGGCCTCCAAGGCACGGCGGGCTTCGTAGGCGGCCCGTGCTTGGAAATAAGGGGTCATACTGCCTAACTGTTTCACCCAAGGCACGACCTGCACCAGCCCCGGCGTTTTTTCCGCGCGTTGTGTCAAGGTGCGAGAAAGCGCGCTGTTTGGCCCCAACTGACTTTGGCTGGGGTCAAGCAAGCAGGTGATAGGTAAGCCATTGCGGGCGAAAGTATCTAACACGATGGCGGTTCGCGGGGGGGATGTTCTGCTGTCTAAGCCATCAAGGACCACAAGGGTATTTTGAGGTGTGACCGTAGTGCTCTCTGCAGCGGTGGCTCCAGAAAGAAGCAGCGGGGCTGCGGTCCCCCATTTAAGAAAGGTTCGACGCTTCATGACGCTCTGTTTGCTGTGTCAAACTGGAAACCTACGCGGGTCATGCGCCCCCAGTTGGCCAAGGAACCCGTAGCCGCCCGCCATAGCGCCCGGATCACGGATATATATAAGATCGGACGATAAAAGAGGCGCTGAAGGGGAAGCAATAGCAGGAGCCATCGATCCTCCAGAGGATCTAAGCGGAATGCCCTAATGGCGCTCAGCACCTCCAGTGTTGGAAGCATCAGGTAAGCAATAAGCAATGGGCTGGCTATAACCTTCGCATGTTCGTCTGCCGTTCCGAAGTCCGCGACAAACTCTACAATAAGGATCACTAAGAATAGGTCCGCCAAAGGCGCAAGGAGAGGCATAAGGTAGCCAAAAACTGCGAGATCTGGAAGCGCGACCAACCCCAGTGCCCGCCCTTCTATCGTGGCGCCCAAATGTTTCCAGCCAGCCTGCATCATGCCCAGTGACCAGCGTAGTCGCTGTATCATAAGCCCTCTGAGCGAAGCGGGAACTTCTGTTCTTGCGATAGCGCGGTCCTCATAGAGCGCTTTGTACTTTGACCGGATGACGGCCATTGTCATATCTGCATCTTCCGTAAGGGTTTCTGTCGAGAAGATACCGGCTTCCATCAATGCTGTTGTCCGCCATGCGCCAATCGCGCCCGGAACAACGGTTATCGCATTAAGGTGTTCTTTTGCCCGCCGTTCTATGGCTTGGGATGTAATGTACTCTAGGGCCTGTAGCCGGGTGAGCAGATTGCGTCGATTGCCAACAACAACTTTGCCCGCCACGGCCCCGACGTTTGGGTTCTCAAAATGCGCGGCTAACAAGCGGACTGCATCGGGCGCTATTTGAGAATCTGCATCGATACAGATCAAAATGTCACTTTGGGCTTCATCAAGGGCTGCGTTAAGCGCTGCAGCTTTGCCGCGGTTGGGCTGCTTTAGAACGGTCACCAAGGGGTGGTACGAGAAACTTGCTGCTTTTAAATAGGTATCATCTGTTGACCCATCGTCGACGACGATAATATCAAAATCTGGGTACTCAGATAACAAAGCTTTTCGGATGCATTGCTCGATGACCTGCTCTTCGTTGTAAGCGGGGATCACGATTGTAACTGAAGGCTCATGACCTGAGGGTGTGGGGGTATGACGTTGGCGGCGCCCCGCCAGAAGAAGCAAGCTTGCTGAGCGAAGGGCACCAACTGCGAAGACAGTCCAGAACGCCACTTGAAGAACAGTCCAGCTGCTTCCCATTGCAAAGAATGAGACATTGCCGAGCGTTGCGGTCATCGGGTCTCCGTCTGGCAAAAGAGTATCGGGGGAAACGCCCAATAGGTCTGCAAGGGTTGTGAAGGTATAGCCTTTGCCTCGCAGCTCAGAGATCACACGTGGCAAAGCAGCGACGGTTTGGTGCTGATCACCTCCCCCGTCATGAAGCAACACAACGCCTCCCCCATTTAGCTCCACTTGCTTAATGATCTCATCTGCAAGCGCATCGGACGTTTGCTCAACCCAGTCTCGTGGGACAATATTCATGCCTGCAATGACATATCCAGCCTCCTCGAGAGGGAGCAAGGAGGCAACCTCCTTGGAGGTAATGGGCCCTCCGCTTCGCATGTAAGGCTCACGATAAAGGCGCATGTTTTTGCCTGTTATGCCGTTTATCAAAAGCTGTGTGGAGTTGGCTTCGACCTTAGCACGGGAGGCGGAGATCTCAGCCATATTGGGGTGCGAGTAAGTATGAGAGCCCAGCTCGTGCCCCTCCGCTAGAATGCGCCTTATCAGGTCTGGTGAAGCTAATGCGTTGCTACCTAAAACGAAGAAAGAAGCGGGTGTCTGGGTCTGGCGCAAAATATCTAGTGCAGCCGGCGTATGTTGGGGGTGGGGACCATCGTCAAAGGTAAGAACAACCTTGTTCGGCTCGCCTTCCCCGTAAAGCTTTCCAGCTGCCGCCTGAGGCATCTCATCATAGACCACGGAGGTAACCTCGCCTGTTTCTGGACTAATTTTGATGGTGCGTTTGCCCATCTGAGGCATGAAGCGAGGTGCAACAAAGGGCCCGCGGCCCGTGAGGGCTACATAATTTGACAAAAGAACGCTTTCTAAGGCTGTGGAAGGCAGGGTCATGCCGCGGGTGGTCTGGTCTAAGACTGCCCAAATCCCGGGGTCTTCATAGCCTAAGCCGCTTAAGCTCAGAGCCTGTATCCCGTACCTTTTCAGGGTAAGTATCTGATTTTGAGCTGTTATGGCGTCAAGGAGCCATAGCTGATGCTGTAGGCCTCTTGCATCTAGATAGCTTGCCCGAGTGTTCCCTGAGCCCGACGCCAGCGTGGCAAAAGCATCGTGTTGAGCAAGCGCCGTCATGGCTTTTGCAAAGGGCAGTACTTCCGGACGCGGGCTACCAGAAACCCAATCCAACGAGTGGGTTCCCAACTCAACCACAAGTTTGCTAGGCGCCACATGCTCCTGAAAGGCTTTAATACGCTCTTCAAACCAACGCTTGTCTGCAAGCGGTTGCGGGGCGGACCCGATCCAATGCTCTTGGTAACCTTTGATCACAACGGTATCGAAGAACCGGTTGGCAATGACTAAAAGGCTAGCGGAAGCACTGCTTGGGAGCCTAACGCATGTTTCCAATTCCCTGCTTTTAAACTGACTTGTAAGTCGGCGGCTTAGAATACTGAAGGTTTGACCCTCTATAAGAGCAAGCGAGCTTGCGTCTATGCAGTAGCCTTTCACATTAGCCGTTTGTGAAGGCTGATCCAAAAAGTTACTCAGTGCAGCGGATACCTTCGCGGGGCCGGTGGGGGTCCGCAATAGCCCCAACGCAGCCGTATCCCACTGCAGGATCGGCATGATGTCAAAGGTGCCAACTTCGGTGCGCTGCTTAAGCAAAGGCTGGCGGGTCTCAAGGCTCACTTCCCCGACTTGGACATCGCCGTCTAACTCAGTGAAGTGAAACCAAGTAGGCATAGCCACATGGATGGTATTGCAGCTCTCACTGAATGAATGCGTAGCCCAAGGAAGTTCCGCAGATACAACCGCATATACCTTTAATGTTTGGGATGGCGCTGCGCCCTGCCCCGTTCTGTTCAAGCACTGATACTTTTGAAGCTCTTGTTGAGCGTAAAGGTCGATCGCTGGCATATCAGAGCCATGCTCTCCTTCTACCAAGAGGCTGTTTCTGACAGAGGCTGTGTGCCCTTTCAGGGTGCTGATAGGTTCTGGTAGAGCTGCTTCAAGCCCTCCATCCAATCCTACTGTAATCGCAAAAAGTAAAAGCCAAGCGATGACGCCACTGATAAGCGTGCCAGCTGAAAAAATAACACGCGCTTTCCGCCGCCGACTTGGGTCAAAAAAGACACGATCAGACAAACCACGAGTTGCACGTGGTTCATGGTACCCGCGGTGCGCATTCATGCGCCCCTTTGCCTTATTCTCTTGTCGCTTAGCGTTCCACATCGAGTATTCGCATCTATAGCTTGCTGTATAGAAGCGCAGTGTGAGGCCACCCGAATATTATGCCCACGCGAACGTCGCCAACCATTTGAAAGCCAAGAGACCGGGAGCGTTAAAAAGAAGTAGCCGCTTTCAACGTACCGTGAGGATGCTCAAACGTGGTCGGCGAGCTGTTGCTGGCAGAAAAGCAGTGCTCGCATTGTTACAAATCTATACAGAAAGCGAGTATAGATAGCGGCGGGAGTGTGTCACGCGTTTGCCCACTTTCCGCCCAATTTGCAACTTAAGAGTGTGTCATTGTTTCGCTTTTCGAATGCCTTGTGCGAATAAGCTCAAACTGTTGAACCTAAAGAATAAATGGATCTTTCTGTAGGCTTATGATTCGTTCTCTTCTTTCCTAAGATATGTCGTCTAAGTTTGGCGTGGATCGAATCATTGACATATTTCCGTACGTAGAAAAAATGGAAGATGATCGTGTCCCCCACAGCACACGGTCATCCCAGTAGCGGCTACAGTTTCGGCTGTAGCCGTTTTTGCCTTAAAGGCTATGTCCGGAAATATCCCGACGTTTATATGCCGAGTTTCTTTTTGAGAGCCAGCACTTCGCGCTGATAGGTATAGCCCCGTGTAAGGGCTTTATCACCCTTGATAGGCCACCATTCCGTTTGCCCCGGGTAGCTGCGCCAAACCCGGTCAAAACGATCGACGACATGCAATATGCAACTTTTCTCACCCGGCGAGCTACCTGCACGACCGTTATTGGGCCAATACCATGTAAGATTGTGACACATACGCCCATAGCTATCTACGGTCCACTCGCCAGCGCCTAAGCTATCGCTGCTCTGCGCACACCACGCGCGTGCTTGGCTGTTTGCGCCAAAGTAAATTCCACCTTGGCAATCTGCTTCCCAAGTTTCTGTCTTTCCAACGTATGCTGCAATAATTTGACGAGGGGCTGGCGTTTTAGCGCCATAGGGAAGAGGGTCTGCTGCTGCGCCGACTGGAAGAGCTGCGATGAGCAGTCCAACCAACCAAGTTTTCCGGAAAAACATGCCAAGAAGCTCTTTCTATAAAGGATCACATCGAATGATGGTCAGGACTTTGTGCTTTCAAGTCAATATATATCCCAAGCTCCTTTGCTCAAAAATTGATCTTTTGCCCTTCCAGCTTGGTAAGTGAAGCGCGCGCCCTGAGAGGCACAATTTTGCGATGCGTTGCAGTTAAGTGCTTAAAATTGCGAGGCTATCTTGAACAGATAGCTTGATGCGCCTAAGAAGCAGGAAATCCAATCCTATTTGCAGGTGAAAGAAAGTCTATGATCTCTAAAGACGAACTGAAAGCGATGTCCCGAAAGGAGCTTGAGAAGCTTCTAAACAGTGTAAGTAAAGCGCTTGCCTCTGCGAAAGCGAGAGATCAACGAGAGGCAAAGAAGGCCGCTGCCAAAGCCGCTGCGGAATTCGGCTTCTCTCTTGGTGAAATCTCCGAAGCCGACGGCACAGTCCAAAAGAAGACGAAAGCAAAAAAGGCCCCCAAAAAGCCCTCAAAGCCCGCTTTTGCGAACCCAGAGGACAAAACGCAGACGTGGACAGGTAAAGGGCGCCAACCAAACTGGTACCGGGCTCAGATCGCAGCAGGCGTTGAGCCTGACGCCATGCGCATTTGACCCCTAGAACGACAAGGCCCTCGTCCGCGACGGGGGCCGAAGCGCCAGAAGGGATTTAATCTATTTCGGGGCATAGGGCGCTCTTCAGTGATTGTACTGCAGAAAATTAAAGCTCACAAATTCCTATAATGTTCTGATAGTTGTCGTGCGTTTTCTACTTCAGGTAGATGTCCGCGCGCCATAGTTTTAACATTTTTATAGCCATGTAAGATTCAGCTTATTATCCTTTTTAAGCGGCGATTCCGGGCAAATTTTGTGCTGTCGGTCGCTTGCTGTTACTTTTTTAGGAGAATTTGCATGGATGAACTGACGGTCGGCGATGTTCGCCCCTTCTTGGCGATGATCGCGAATAACCCACTTTTGAATGATGCTGAGGGGCTCGCCTCACAGTTGCGCGACATCATAACCAGCCTGGGCGTTCCGATTACTCCTGAACTGGACGCATCCTTGTCCGCCATTGAAGCAAATCCCATCCTTGTATCCGCAGGAATTGAAGAGTTGCGCAGCGCCATTGAGGGCTTGCCAGATTCTATGCTTCTCAGCGACGTCGAAGGGTTTGGATCGGTAACTCCTGGCGGCCCCGACGTGACGCAGGACCAAAACGGAAACGACATTCAAACCTTCCAGTTGCCGTTCAGCGGGACGACGATCGCTATCGAAGAGGATGGGGTTACGGTGACCCTTCCCGGGGGCGAGCCGCAGAAACTCGTAGGCCTCGATCGGCTAGAGTTTACCGACGGCACGCTGTTCTTGGATGTTCAAGATGGTGCTGGATTGGTTAAAGCCGCTTACGAAGCCTTGCTTGGGAATGCTCAGCCGGATGCGGAAGGTTTCGACTTCTGGCTCGATCTCTACGAAGGGGGAACCATCGATACGTTTGCCCTGACAAACGCCTTTACGCAAACTGAAGCTTTTTCTCAGCAGTATGCAGAGGCATTAAATGATGCTGAAGCTTTGGTGCGGTCTATCTACCAAAATCTTTTTGACCGCGAAGCAGATGACGCTGGGCTGAACTTCTGGAAAGAGTATCTCGATGCGAACGGTATTTCCGATTCAGTCGACGAAGCTCTTGCTTACATGATGCAATCTGAAGAGTTTGCGCAACTGGTGGGCGCGACTTACACCGACGGCGTCTTTGTTTAGAAAGACCTGGGTGGGGCAGCTGTCTTACAGCAACTGCTCCACCCACATAGATGATAGATACGTCGGGTGGTGCACCTAATACAGGCGCCGCTTGGAAAGCGCGTATTTGTGGCTTTCTACCTTATCCCGAGTTAAATGCGCGGGCCATGCCGGCCGGCGCGCGGCGCTCTTTAACCCCTCTTAAAGTAGCGCCACGAAAACGAAGACTGCAGTGATGAGGCTATATCCGATCATGTGCAGGAAGTCTGACTTTGCAGGCTGTGTCATGTTTTGCTCCAATGCTGCTCTACAGGCACCATTGTTGACCACGAATGCGGCGATAAATTGCCCTAGGCTGGGCTTAAGGATGCAATTTTAGTGTCTTTGGGGCTATTGTTCGTAGTGGCCAGTTTGGTGCCATCTCCAAGCATCAGCAATCATGTTGTTCAAGGTGGAACGTTTAGGTGTCCAGCCAAGCTCATTGATCGCTCGAGAAGAGCCTGACACGAGCTTGGTGCAATCTCCTGGGCGTCGCGCACCGATTTTATGAGGCACCGTTTGATTGGTTACGGCACGGCTATGATCGAGCACCTCGCGCACTGAGAAGCCGCTACCAGTGCCGAGGTTAAATACTCGGCTGCCCCTATCCTGTTGAAGCCACTTCAAGCCCAGAACATGGGCATCAACTAGATCGCAGACATGCACATAGTCACGAATGCAGGTGCCATCGGGCGTGTCATAGTCATCTCCGAAGACCGTCAGCGCAGCCCTGTTCCCAGAGATCGCATCAAGCATGAGCGGAATCAAATGCGTCTCCGGCTGGTGAAACTCGCCCACTTCGCCCTCGGGATCTGCCCCGGCTACGTTAAAATAGCGGAAGATAACATGCTGCAGCCCATGGGCGGCTTCAAAATCACGCAGAATGTCCTCAATCGCGCGTTTTGAGGCGCCATAAGCGTTAATCGGATACTGTGCGCTATTTTCATCAAGAATGACGTTGTCCTGATCCCCATAGGTCGCACAGGTAGATGAAAAGACAAACCGTTTGCAGCCGGCCGCAACCGCTGCCTCAATCAGCGTAAGGGATCCGTTGACGTTATTGCGCCAGTAGAGACCCGGCTTTGCCATGCTCTCACCCACTTGGCTGAGAGCCGCAAAATGCATAACCGCGACGGGTTGATGTTCCGCAAAAACCTCATCTAGCCGTGTGCGATCTAGCAGATCACCCTCCTCGAAGGGGCCAAACTTTACTGCATCGCGCCATCCGGTGATGAGGTTATCGAAAGTCACTGGGATGAACCCAGCCGACTTCAGCGCTTTGCAAGCGTGCGAGCCAATATAGCCTGCCCCGCCGGTTACCAATACCTTATTCATATCACCTCTTCACCCGCCTAGTTAAGCTCGCTTTAACCCAGAAGGTCTGCTTTATTTCGGAGGCTTCTTGATCGCGCTATGCTTCGCATGGCGTGCTTCAGTTGGAGCGGTGAAGCGGCCTGCCGCCCCGCCCTCGAAAAGCTCTTAAGCAATCAGATCAAACTGCGCCATGTCGCTCTTCAATCCAATAGTAGATACAACGCCACCATCATCGTACGACCAGCTTTTCGCGTAGATTTCCGGAGCATTACTGCCCCCTTCGAACGCGTCCATATGGATGAAGATGATTTCTGTGTTCAAGTTGACGACTTTAATGTTGCTGTAGGTATGGAGCAAGAAATCCAAAAACTCGCGCGCTTCCAGGTCGAAGCTTTCATAGCCAGGCAGTTTTTCAGCCAAGCCTACCGGGGTAGACGGCGACTTTGTCTCCTCCGTGTTCAGCAATTGGACGAGCTCACTGTGATCAATCTTGTCGAGGCTTGTGATCTCAAAGCTCTCAAAGGCCGCGTCAAAGCTCTGTAGAAAGCTAACCTCTTCCACATTGCTATCGGAAGATATCGCGCCTGGAGTTTGAACCGGCTGCTCATTGGGAGCTTCCGCAGCGTTTTCATCTTGATCGCTCGGCGGTCGTTTAGACATCATGGCCACCGGCTGTGCGGGCTCAGCGTAAGAGAGCTCTTCGGTCTCTTTTATGCGGGTGCTCGAAGGACCTTTGGTTACGAGCGCGACTTCGGCTTCGGAATCAATATTTGGCGCTTCCGGCGCAGTTTCTTCGCTCTCCACTTCGGCTAAACCAAGGTCACGCTGCTGGAGCTTTATCGTTTCAGATGCCATTAGAAGGGCGGCTTCTTTCGACTTAACGTGCTCAAGTGCGGCGGAAAGGCTTTCTAAGCTTAGCTTTTGAGTAGAGCTGTCATCGGTCGTAATATCCAGAATGCTTCCAGCCGGTAAAGGCAAGCCAACGGCCAGGGCCACCAAGCTTAAGCTTACCCCAGCGGCTTTCGCACCATGCCCTGAAAGCCCTAAGGCCAAGCCTTCGCGGCTAGACGATGAACTGAACGTAGCCTTCACGATATCTTGCGGCGCAGACGCTTTCTGAACAGCGCTCGAGAACACCTCCTGGTCGCCATCATGTCCTACTGGTTCTTTGCCAGCTGCATCTTCATGAGATGAACCACCCATTTCTTTTGGCATGCTTGCCGTAGTGGCGGGAGTTGCCGCGATCAGTTCATCCGACATCAGATATACAGACCACACCAGAGCCGCGAGCGCCGCCGCGGGATGTATGAATACGACATTTCGGTTGCTTTTTGTGAGCGGCACAACATTCTGCCCGGCCTGTGCGACTGGCTGCACGCGTCGCGAGAACTCTGCCACCAGATCGTGCAGGCTGTCTCCCTTAATCGGAGTTTCCTGCATTTGG
This sequence comes from Sulfitobacter sp. 1A12779, assembly GCF_043557315.1. Lineage (NCBI taxonomy): Bacteria > Pseudomonadati > Pseudomonadota > Alphaproteobacteria > Rhodobacterales > Roseobacteraceae > Sulfitobacter > Sulfitobacter sp. 1A12779. The sequence continues at coordinate 14,537 of NZ_JBIFFU010000029.1, read as the reverse complement.
CTGGTTACCAAATAGCATCCGTCAAAGCGGCTAAAATGCACCAGAACCTCGTTTTGGCTGTCCATAAAGACAAACCAAGGGTCTCCTTCATCTGTGACGCCATGATCTACTTGGGTCGTGACGCCTGCGAGGGCGAGTATTCTTTGCGTCCGGTAAAGATCCGCCAGTTCTTGATTGGTCCAACCTACTGGTTGCGTGCAAAGGCTATGGGATTGCTGAAGGAAGGAGACGTTTGCTTCAAAAGTCTGAGGGCCGTCATCAACGCCATCCCCTGCATCCATCGAACCATAAAGCTCTGCCATGTCGAGGCGGCTGCAGGCGTCATCTGTCTCAGTCAGCCCAGAAGCCGTTAAAGCGCTCGACCGAGCAAGCCGTGGAAAACGAATAACATCAGACATCAAGTAAATCCTTTGCGCCACCATATCAGTCTTGAAGCAAAGGCCAAGATGTTATGGCGCTCTGGACTTAGCACGGGCTCACCCACCTCCCCAAAGGTTTTGGGGTGGATGCAAAGGGTGCTGGTTTACGAAGAAGGGCGAAGCAACCGCGCGCCTATTGTTTCCCCCATTGGTATGAAGAGCCCGACTCAGACTTTTAAAAGCCCCGCACCTCCCGCGCTGTCGAGCTTCACAAAGGCACCCCTTCTCTAGGCAGCGTATTGCCCTGCAAAATATGACCGGCCGCTTGTGCTGCGGCAGCACCGTCAAAGTCTGAGGACGCCCCTTTGGGGTACCGGCTCGCTACTATGCTCAAAATATGCTTTCTGGCCATAAACCAAAGGCCTATCTGCCCTTGATACGGCACGTGACCTTTGACGAAAAAGTGTTTATAGCAAGACGACTATATTTGGTAGCGAAAGATGTTTTTACCCCATGAGTGCCAGTAATCCGCTCCAGCAGGCCTACAAGAAGTTTCGCGCCATTTTTGGGGCGACCATTCTATTTAGCTTTTTTGTTAACTTGCTCATGTTTGTGGGCCCGCTTTACATGCTCCAGATCTATGATCGGGTACTGGCCAGCCGCAATGAAATGACGCTTTTGATGATCACGGCCATCGCTGTGGCACTTTTGATCACCTATGGCGTCTTGGAGTTTGTGCGTTCACGCATGCTGGTGCGGGCCGGGCTGCAGTTTGACAGCATTCTCTCGCGGCCCTTGTTTGATCGTGTGGCGCGCATCCAACTGATTAATCCCACCAGTGGCGCCCGTACGGCTTTGGGGGATGCCGACAAGGTTCGCAGCTTCATCACCGGGCAAGGTGTTCTGGCCTTCTTTGACGTCCCCTGGACGCCCATTTTTTTGGCTTTGTGTTTCGCGTTCCATCCTTGGCTTGGTTGGGTGGCCACAGGCGGCACCCTCGTGATTTTCACACTGGCGCTGCTCAATGAGTATCTTACACGAAACGCGCTACAGTCAGCGAATGTTGAAGGTCAGCAAGCCTCTGAGTTTGCGGGCGCCACGATGCAAAATGCCGAAGTTATTCGAGCTATGGGCATGCAAGACGCTTTGGCTGAACGTTGGAAGGTGAAACGCAACGGAATGCTGATCTCACAGGCCCAGGCCAGTGACTGGGCGGGCGCCGTGATGTCGAGCTCAAAATTTGTCCGTATGGGGCTCCAAGTCGCTATTCTTGGCACGGGGGCTTATCTCGCCATGCGGGGCGAAGTCTCTGCGGGGGTCATGATTGCAGCCTCGATCGTGATGGGCCGCGCCCTGGCCCCGGTAGAACAAGCCGTCGGACAATGGAAAGAGTTCGTGGCTGCACGCCAATCACATGCCCGTCTCAAAAAGCTTTTTGAAGCTGTTGCAGAAGAGCCCACACGGCTCCAACAACCTCAGCCCAAAGGACATCTGCAAGTCGAAGGCATTACCACTGTGGTGCCCGGCACCCGCGATACAATTTTGCGCTCTGTAAGCTTCGATCTACCTGCGGGCCAAACACTTGCTCTTATTGGGCCAAGCGGCTCGGGCAAGTCGACATTGGCACGTCATTTGGTTGGCGTCGGCGACCCGATCAACGGTGCCATTCGGCTGGATAAAGTAGAGCTTGCCCATTGGGACCGCAATCAGCTGGGCCAAGCCATCGGTTACCTTCCTCAAGATGTGAAATTGTTCTCTGGGTCAGTGGCGGAAAACATCTCTCGCTTTGCAGAAGGCGCCACAGACGAGGAGATCATCGCAGCCGCTAAGCTTGCCGGCGCCCACGAGATGATTTCCGGGCTGAACGATGGCTATGCCACTCAAATCGGAAGCGGAGGAAGCCGGCTATCGGGCGGTCAACGCCAACGTGTGGGCTTGGCGCGCGCCTTGTTTGGGAACCCATGTTTGATTGTGTTGGATGAGCCCAACTCCAATCTGGACAGCGAAGGTGAAGAAGCGCTGGCTAAATGCCTTGCCCACCTCAAGAGCGAAGGTAAGTCTATCGTTCTCGTGACGCATAAAGCCAATATTCTGAGTGCGACGGACTATACACTGATCTTGAGGGATGGCGCGGTGCAGCGCTTTGTTGCCACCAAAGAACTCTTGCAACCTCAGCAACAGCAGCAACAGAAACCTCAGCAGGCCCCCCAAACTGTTTCGCTGTCGACCGCAAAGTTGTAAATTTTGGCGAGATCGCACCGAATGCGCCGCAAGCGCTGGCCCGCTCTCTCTGAAAGTGGCAAAGCACCGGCATCCATACAGTAAGCCTCTAAAGCATTTAGGACCCAGTCGTGGCATCAGCAGAATCAACGTTGGTTGCAAGCCAACTTACAAAGATGGCAAACCCGCGGAAGTATTCTTGGGCAGGCTACATCCTCCTGCTCATTACCTTCGGCGTAATGGGCATCTGGGCCTATTTTGCCATCATTGCGAGCGCGGTTGTAGCTCCTGGGGTGGTCGCACTTGAGAGTGATCGCAAGGTTGTGCAGCACCTTGAAGGCGGCATTGTCCAAGAGATTATGGTTCGTGAAGCTGACCTTGTAGAGCAAGGCGATCCACTGCTTGTCTTGGACAATATTCAGGTCAATTCTGAAATCGCAGTTCTTGAGCAGCGCCGGGCGACGTCAGAGGCCTTGATCGCCAGATTAACCGCAGAGCAAACCTTTGCTGAAGAGATTTCTTTTCCCGAAGAGCTTCTGAACACGGAAGACCCTCAGGTTAAAAGCGCCGTGGAAGCGCAGCGTAATATTTTCGAAGACCGGCGCTCTATCTACCTGTCCCAAGCTGAGATCCTGAACTTTCGCGCAGAGCAACTGAACGGACAAGCAGAAGGATATGAAGTTCAGCTCGAAGCCTTGAAGAGGCGTCATGCACTTCGCAGTGAGCTTTTCGAGCGCATGCGTACGGGGGAAGAGCGCGGTGTGGTTGAAAGCAATCGTCTTTCAAACATGGAAGATGAAGTGATCCAGATTGAAGCCAGCATTGGCACTGCTATGTCTGAAATCGCTCAAGTCAAAGCAGCCGCAGGCGAGGCGCGCCTCAATATTCTTAAGCTGAAACAAGAGTATAGCGAGCGCGCCAATAGTGAGCTTAAGACCGCGCGCTCAGAGCTTTCCGAGATAAACGAAAAACTCACCGTGGCGGAGGATAGGATGCGGCGTACCACGATCTCAGCGCCGACCACAGGTAAAGTTCAAAGCCTGGCCGTTACCACCCGAGGCTCCGTGATCCGCTCTGGTGAGATCCTTATGGAGATTGTTCCCAGTGATGAGACGCTTCTCATTGATGCGAAGGTCGCACCTGTAGACGTAGACAACGTGCGTCCCGGCCTTGAAACCGAAGTGCGCTTTTCAGCATTCAAATCCCGTCTGGCCAAGTTGGTCCTCGGCGAAGTGCTCTCCATTTCTACGGATGTTGTGACCACAAAAGATCCCAATGAGGCACCCTATTATTTGGCACGCATTAAAGTGCCGGATGAGAATCTTACAGATGAGATCCGGGACGGTCTGACCGCCGGCATGCCAGCTGACGTGGTTATTCTAACAGGCGAGCGTAGTGTATTGCAGTATATGCTGGATCCGCTGTCGGAGGCGATCTTTAAGAGCTTGCGCGAAGAGTAAGCTGGCATAGCGAGCTTTGCTCTTAGAAAGGCAAAAAATCTAATGGGGGGCGATGTGAGCAAGCTCAAACGTGTTGGCAACTATATAGCTGCAATCTTCAAGCTTGGTCGTACAGAGCGTATGGCCAAGGAAACATATCGCAACATGCAGACCATTGAAGACCGCTTTGCCGGTTGGGAAACGCGTGAGCGCCAGTTGCGCAACGGTGTTAAACAAATGGTTCAAGGCGAAACACAAGCTTTGATGGCCCGCAACGCAGAGCTTGCACGCAACTTTACTGAGCTCTCCCGGCGTTTGGATCAGATCCTACGCACCCCCGCGGGGGAGCAGCCGATTTCTACGCCCGCTGATCCGTCCGATAAGGATGAAAGCGGCATTGGAGCGGTGATGGATAGTTTCTACCACAGGCTCGAGAACAAATATCGCGGCACAACATCCGATATCCGCAACAGGCTGCGTATCTACCTTCCCGACGTAGAGAGCGCGGTCATTCGAACAGGCGGCAAACCTGTGATGGACATTGGTTGTGGCAGAGGCGAATGGCTTAGCCTTTTAAACGACACAGGCATTACAGCGCTCGGTATTGATACAAATCCAGTGCAGATCGCTGATGTGCAAGAGAAAGGGCTGGACGCTCGGCAGGGGGATGCGCGCAGCGCCCTCACGGACGCCGAGGACAACTCCATGGCCTGCATCACAGCTCATCATCTCATCGAGCATCTTCCTTTTGAAGAGGTTCTATGGATCACACGAGAGGCCATGCGCGTATTGGCCCCGGGCGGGGTTTTGCTCTTTGAAACGCCGAATGTACGTAATGTGTTGGTGGGGGCGACCTCCTTTCATAATGACCCCACCCACCTTCATCCGATGACCGATCCGGTACTGACCGTCTTGTTCGAAACAGTGGGGTTTCACCCTATTGAGACACGTCATCTGCACCCTCATGAAAAACTCGCTGAGTTCATGGCCAAGCCAGGGTTTGATCCAGAACTTGCGAACCTGATGTTCGGCGCACAAGACCTCGCCATTCTTGGCCACAAACCTCTTCAGGAGGCTTGAGATGCGGGTTGGTGTGGTTCGGACGCAAGTCCCCTTTGTGACTGGCGGCGCGGAGCGTCATGCCGCAGGTCTGGTTTCTGCTTTGCGCGCATATGGTCATGAAGCCTGTGAGATCGCCCTGCCCTTCAAGTGGTACCCTGTTGAGACTTTGACCGACAGTATTCTCGCGGCGCGGCTTACGGATCTTTCAGAATCGGAAGGTGTGCCCATTGATCTGATGATCGGGCTTAAGTTTCCGGCCTATCTGGCGCGCCACCCAAATCCCGTTTTTTGGCTGATCCATCAGCACCGGCAAGCCTATGACATGTGGGATGCGGGCACTTCGGATCTGTTGGACACCCCCAAAGGAATGATGGCGCGCGATATGATACGCGCGGAGGATCGCGATGCTTTTGCGCGCAGTACAAAGCCAATATACGCAAATTCTCAGAACGTGGCCGGCCGGCTCAAGAAATACCTCGGGCTGTCATCTACGCCTTTGTACCATCCGCCACCGAACGCAGAACTGCTTACCCAAGGAAACTTTGGCGACTATCTGTTTGCGCCGGGGCGGCTGAACCCATCCAAACGAGTCGATCTGATGCTACGCGCGCTTGCCAAGGCGCCAACGCCCCTGCGTTTGGTTATTGCAGGTGTCGCCGAGAACCCTGCCTATTTGGATGAGTTGCGCAGTTTGGCCACCGCTTTAGGCGTATCGGGGCGCGTAGAATGGCTCGGCGGTATCGATGACGCCACAATGGTCCGCTACTATGCTCAAGCCCGAGCTGTCGTGTTCACACCCCAAGACGAAGATTTGGGGTACATCACGCTGGAAGCAATGCTGTCAGGTAAGCCCGTTATTACCACCACTGACGCAGGTGGCCCTTTGGAGTTCATCTCTCAAAAGCAAGAAGGGTTGATTGCAGCACCCGACGCGGAAGCATTGGCTCAAGCGTTCAGCAGCCTTTACGAAGATGCCGCTTTGGCCGAGACTTTGGGTGAAGCTGGCCGCGCACGTTACCAAAAGATGAATATTTCTTGGGAGCATGTCGTCGAAACCCTAACTGGGCAAACCGCTCAACCCGCGCCAGGCCCTGCACAGATCGCGGCCCTTGAGGCGAAAGCTGCGGCCACGCCAGCCGAAGAAGCGGTCGCGCGAGTACAGGCCGCTGTCGCGCCCCCTGCCGCTCCCAGCTTACCTTTTGCATCGATCACAGAGGTTTTGAACGCCTATGACTTTGACACCATGCCTGCGAAAGACGGAAGCGGCCCTGCTCCGGTAGAGCCTGGGTTGGCGCAATACTTGGGCACGCATTGGACGCGTTATCTGACCACATTGCATCATGTGATCGAGGCGGCCCCGCGCGACATTTTGGACGTTGGGGTATTCCCCCCACTGGCCTTCGAAGCCATGGTCGTCAACGCCCTGCCTGATGCGAAGCTAAGTGGTATTTGGGAAGGCCCCCACCCTTACGCACAGTCCGTCAAAAGCCTCAGCGGTGCCTATCCTGATTTTGACATTGAACTGCGCCCTGCCAACATTGAACGCGATGCTATGCCTTACGGCGATGCTGAGTTCGACATGGTGTTGGGAATGGAAATTTTCGAGCACCTCGCTTTAGACCCGCATTTTTTCTTGTCTCAGGCCGCACGCGTGTTGCGGCCCGGGGGGCATATCATTTTGACGACGCCAAACGTTGGAAGTCATCGCGGCGTCCAGAAGATGCTTAACGGGCAATCGCCCTATTCTTTTGGCCTGTTTGTCCCCACGGGGGGCGTTTATGGCCGCCATAACCGCGAATATACACCGAGAGAAGTCGAGGCTCTCGCCCATGGCGCAGGCTTTGAAACCCACTATTTGGGAACAGCCGACGTTTACGAAGATCACGTCGATCCTGCGACTGCGGCACTTATGATTGCCCGTGAGGATGACTTGAACTTGCGCGGAGAGAATATTGTTTTTGTTGGGCGCAAAGCAGGTCCGCCCACTGCACCGCCACCAGGGCTCTATCATGGCGACCCAGCCCGGCTTTCGGGGGAGCTCACCCTTTCAAAGCAAGAAGCCGATACAGGCCTCACGCAAATTACAGCGCATAACACTTCCTCAGGCTGGTGGCCATCCTCGGGTGCTCAATCGACGGCGCTTCTGGCCGAATGGATCAATGAGAACGGCTACTTGGTCCACACAAATGTCATTCTCCCCCTTAATGAGGCTGTCGCTCCTGAAGGCAAGACAACCTTTAGTTTCCGCCGCAGCCCCGAGGAGATGATTTCTGCCAAAGGCATATTGCGTTTGCAACTCTTCCAAACTGGCGTGGGGGCGTTCACAGGCACAGGTCGGGCCAATATGCTTGAGCTGCCCTGCTCTGAAGACACCTTCCTTGCTTTGGCCCAACAGGCTTTGTGATGACCGCTCAGACGCCGCGCCCCACCATTCATTGGATCAGCCCCCTGCCACCGGCTGAAACCGATATTGCCCACTATACCTCACGCATCTTGCCTGAGCTAAGCGCTAAGGCTGAGGTCATCCTTTGGACCGACGAAAGGGAATGGGACCTTTCACTTGAGAAATACTGTACCGTCAAATCTTTTGATCCAGATACAGTGTGTCCGCGAGACTTTACGGCCGCCCGAACCGGGGATGGGGCTGAAGTGCTGTTCCTCCACATCGGGAACTCTTGGGTTTATCATGCAGGCTTCTTAAGATTGGCGCAGCGCATGCCCACTGTGGTGGTGCTTCATGATCTTGCGATTCAAGAGCTTATGGTGGAGGCAATCAGGGCCAGTGAATGGGACGCTGGAACTTATTTTGCGGGAATGGAAAAGTGGTATGGCGCTGCCGGTCTTGAGCAGGCTCGCGCCTGTCTCGATGGTAGGGAGCAGGCCTCCAACATATCGGGTGCGACGCCTGGTTTTGAACTGGTTCTCGAAAACGCGCTAGCGGTACTCACCCATACCCAGTTTGCGCATGAGGCAGTGCAACAAAAGCGCCCACGCCTTGCCTCCAAAGTCTTACCCTTGCCTTTCCCGATCGGCCGCGAACCTTACAGGAAAGTCATCTCCACCGGCCCATTAAGACTTCTGCAATTTGGATGGATCGGCCCCAATAGACGGTTAGAGCAAGTCCTCGAGGCCCTGGCGCAGATGCCACCAGACTTTGACTATCGCTTCGATGTGATGGGTAAGCTTTGGAACCCTGATCTTATCTACAATAAGATCTCGCAGTTGGGGTTGAGCCAGCGGGTTTTTCTTCACGGCTTCGTGGCCGAGCCCGTTTTGGATGATGCGCTGCGCCAAGCCCATCTGGTCTTAAATCTTCGTCACCCCAGTATGGGCGAAGCTTCTGGCAGCCAACTCCGCATTTGGAATGCAGGTGCCCCTGCTGCAGTAACGCGGGAGGGATGGTATGCCAGCCTGCCGGAGAATGTCGTTTACTTCATCGACCAAGACAAAGAAGTCGCCCAGCTACAGGCGCTTTTTAAAAAGCTTGGTGCAGAACGTGATGCGGGCAAAACATTAGGCTTGGCTGGACGGGCTTATTTTGAGGACAACCATGCGCCAAACATCTACGCAAAAGAGCTGGTCAGGTTTGCCGATGACATCGCCTTAACCGCAAGTCAGGATTTAGCAGTGCAGCTTCGGCAAGAGCAATTGCGCAAGAGAAAGATGCATCCAGAGCTGCAAAAGCGCTTAGAGGCGCTCTGAACACCGCAAAGGCGCTAAGCTTAGTTTTCGTTACTCTCGTCAAAAAGCATCGCGAAAGCTTCTGGTTCATAATAGCTCAGAAGCGTTTTCATGAAGAACTTCGGGTCCTGTTCTAGAACCGCGGCCCAATCGCGATAGCGCGCGCTTGGAATTTTACCGCGCCCGGTCTCCAACTGGGAGATGAATGTATAGTAATCGAGGTCGAGCGCCTCTGCGAGTTGGCGTTGCGAAAGCCCTTGTGCTTCGCGCAAGGCTCTCAACCAGTTGCCCAACTCGGCACGCGGCTCATTGCTTCGAGAGGCCGCAGACGTGGTTTTTTGATTTGCCATACTATGGTGCTTCCAAGATTCGAAATGCAGCCCAAGCCATCCAAGGCTTACTCAAACTTATATGCAGCTAGAGGACAGGACTGCCGATATTATGCTTAGCGATATGCGCTTCTGAACCCCTTATAACACTATATGAAGAGTAGTGGTATACTTTTTACTGGACATAAAGCTTGCTCGGTGGCCAGCGATTTGCTACCCCCATCATAGCGATCACTCCGCGTTCTGGCGATGCCGTCACCCTCGGATGGCATTTGCCTCGCGATCGCTAGAGAAGATCATCGTGCAAGCTTATTAAGCAGGAAAGCAAAAAACATGGCAACAACAGCACAAGTCGACGCAATCGTCGCCCTGTACGCAGGTTATTTCAACCGCGCGCCCGATCCGGCAGGTCTCCAGTTCTGGATCGACCAGATCGACGGCGGCCGCGAATTCAATACAATCGCCGCAGACTTCGCAGCTTCCCCTGAAGCAACTGCGCTGTACCCCTACCTGACAACACCTGATGTTGCGTCGCCTTCGACCTTCATCACCAATGTCTACCAGAACCTGTTCAACCGCGCGCCCGACGCCGAAGGTCTGCAGTTCTGGACCGACGTGCTGAACGAAGGTTCGGTTTCCGTGGCTGACATGATCGAAGCGATCATCAACGGCGCCGTGGATGCACCCGATGCAACCCCGCCCACCTTCGACGCCAGCACCCTCGAAAACAAAATCGAAGTCGGCCGTGACTTTGCTGCAGACGCTGCAAACACAACTGGTTTCGTATTCGACGATGCCGCCAAATCCGCTGCCATCGACGTCATCGACGGTGTGACCAGCGACGATGCAACTGTTGATGCCGCCAAAGCAGAAACAGACGCGTTCCTGGAAGGTGCGACCAACCCCGGCAACACATTCACCCTGACCACAGGCGCTGATGTTGTCGCAGGCACTGCCGGCAATGACACAATCAACGCTCTGCCCGTGAATGCTGCAGGCGACGCAACTACATTCTCCGCCTTCGATGACATCGACGGTGGCGCCGGTACAGATACGCTGAATATCTTCACTAGCACAAATGACGATGATGACACCTTCAATGGTGGCTTCCCGACAGGTGCTTCGGTAACAAATGTTGAGATCGTCAACATCAACAACGCACAAGAAGGTGGCTTTGGTGATGTAGATGCGTCTGACTTTGAGGGCGCCACTCAAATCTGGCAAGTTGAAAATGCGAACGACATCGAAGGCCTCGCGGCTTCGACCACTGCTGGTTTCCGTGACACCGCCACTGGTACCTTTGGTGTTGCAGCTGCTGCAGGCGTTGCATCTGTTGCAATCGCTCTGGACAATGCTGAAGCCAGCACCTTCGAAGTCGAAGGCAACGCGCTGAACTCTGTTACCGTGTCTGGTACAGTTGAGGACGACGAAGCCATTGAGCTGAACGTGGCTGCAGGCAAAGATGTGCAGGCCGTGTCCGTGTCTTCTGCCGTGGACGCGACTCTGGAGGTGAGCGAAGGCGTCACGTCGGTTGATGCATCGGCAGGCGCTGGCGATATCTCCTACGATGCAGACGAAGCAGTCGCCGCCATCAAAACCGGCATGGGCGCTGATGATGTCACTATCAATACCGCGACTTCCAACACAGCCGGCGCGACAGTGTCTGCAATGCTGGAAACTGGTGCAGGCAACGACGCCATCGCCATTGATACCAATGGTACAGGCACCACATCTGTTGACGCAGGTGCAGGTAACGACACAGTAACTCTGGAATCTGACGGTTCTGGCAAGCTGACCGTTGCCCTAGGCGAAGGTGATGATGCGTTCCTGGTGGGGGAGAATGGCGTTGTTTCCAAAGGCGACGTTATCGACGGTGGTGCAGGTATCGACACTGTTCAGGTGAAAGATATCGGCTCGGCAAACATCGGCGCCTTCACAAACTTCGAAATCTTCGATGCTATTGGTCTTGATACAACTCTCGACACCGACATCCTGGCGTTGAACAACACCGTCACTGAGTTCGTTGCTTCCGGCTCGGTAAACGCCGGTGCGGCTCTGACAAATGTTGCGGCAGGCGTAGGTGTTCGTGTCACCGGTGATATGGACGACAATGCATTGTCGATCGGCCAGAAAGCAGCTGGTTCTTTGACCGTTACGCTCGACATCGATGAAGATGCTGAGAATGCCATGTCTCCGGCAGTTTCGGGGAACGTTAACGCCACGAACGCAACGTCGGTTGAGGCGGTCTTCGACAGCAGCTTTGTTGGTGAACCAACTGCCCTGGAGGACGGTGAGGAGATTGTCGCCGGCGATAACGTCGCTGAGCTCGAGTTGGGCCTCGGCAAAGCAACAAGCCTCTCGGTGAACTCGGGCGGCGATGTCGCAGTGAACAACCTTATCGTTGAAGCAGATGACCTCACCTCCGTCACTGTCACAGGTGACCAGCTTCTTAACCTAGACGTGAACCTTGAAGCAGGCGCCGAAGTGACTTCGGTTGATGCTTCCGCCAGCACCGGTGGTTTGATCTTCGACATGGAAGACCTTGCCAATAGTGGTTCTGTCTCGCTGGGCTCCGGCAAAGACACAATCCTTGTAGACGCAAGCTCCGCAGCTGATGCAGATGGTGCGAATGCAGAAAGCATCGTTGGGTTTGAGAAAGCGGATGCAGCAGCAGTCGGCACAAACGAGACAGCTCAAGCAGCTGCAATTGCAGACTCTGACCTGATCGATCTGCGGGACTTCGATGCTGTCGTGGCAAATGCAAACGGCGACGCCACTGGCGCAACGCTGGAGAACGGTGTTCTGACCTTTGATGGCACAGGCCCTCAGTCGCTGGACGCCGCAGCTTTGATCGCCGACGCCTTTGCTGAAACAGCAGGTGAAGCTGTCCTGTTCGAGTACATTGGTGACTCCTATGTCTTCGTTCAAGGTGGCACCACCGGTGAGACCGCCGATGCTCTCTCCGAGGACACAATGGTGAAACTGACAGGCGTCACCGATGTGACCAACCTCGTCGAAACCGGCACCGACCAGTTCTTCATCGTCTAATCTAGGCGCTGAGCGATTTTTAAAACCGGCCCCTCGGGGCCGGTTTTTCCACATCTAAACCTCCCCCAAATTTTCTAGGAGTATGAAATGGCTGACGGCCAAACAATTTCGATTGATGGTAAAGACTACGTGGTGGATGCGCTGTCTGATGAGGCCAAAGCACAGCTCGGAAACCTTCGAGTTGTCGATATGGAGCTACAGCGCCTTGAACAACGCAAAGCGATTGCGCAAACCGCGCGCAATGCCTATGCCCGCGCATTGCAAGCAGAACTGGCTAAAGTCGAACCCCAACAATAACTTCCGCTGAGCTTCCAGCCAGTGGCGCTGATATACAGCTCAGGTCGCGATAATTTGCCCTGCTGATCGAAAGATCAGCAGGTATTTGGCTCAAAACCAAACTTCGCGAGTGATACCCCAATTTCTCATCCAGTTTAAGAACGCTCCTTAAGCCTCAGCTTTGACAGAAGCTTCTGGCCATCTGCGCCTATGCCCCCTACAAATTTTTGGCGGTATATAGGAAATGCATATGTGGAATTCAGGGTACGTATCTGAGGTAGACTATACGTTTAGCCACTTTCCTTTCCTGTCGCCAAACAGTCTAAAGCTTGCCGCCTTGTTAGAGGGCGGCAAACACACCGTCCCCGAAGTACCCACCTACTTGGAGCTTGGTTTTGGGCAAGGTCTTTCCTTGAATATGCATGCTGCGAGCAACCTAGGGGCGTTCTGGGGCGCAGATTTTAGCCCCACACAGACAGCGACAGCTCAAGAGTATGCAGCATTTGGAGCAGGAAACCTGAACCTGTTCGATGCGTCTTTCGAAGAGCTTCTGCACCGTCACGCCCTGCCCCATTTTGACATGATCGTTCTGCACGGGATTTGGTCCTGGGTGCCGCAAAAGGCGCGCGAAGCCGTTGTGCAGATTGCCTGTGATCACCTCAAACCCGGTGGGCTCTTCTATGTCAGCTACAATGTAAAAGCAGGCTGGGAAGGTATTGGTCCTCTCCGTGATCTGCTCGCGCAACATTACCGCGCCCATGTGAAGGGGACAGTCGTAGAGCGCGTGAAGGCAGCAATCGCTTTTGCCGAAGATGTCTTGGATTCGGACGCCAAGTTCTTTGTGCAAAACCCGCTCGCCAAAGCGCAACTCAACGACATGAAGAAGAAGGATCCGATCTACCTTGCGCATGAGTTCTTCAACGAAACTTGGAACCCAATGCGCTTCTCAGATGTCTGCAAGGAGCTGGCCCCTGCTAAGCTTGACTACTTAGGCTCCAGCACCCTGTTGGATGGGCTGCCAAGCATTCATCTTACGCCAAAGGCCAAAACGCTTATAGACAATGCTTCTGACAAAGCTGCGGCGGGTGATCTGCGAGATATCTGCGTCGCGCAGCGGTTTCGCCGCGATATATTCGTTAAAGGGCTCAGAACCCACACCGAAGTGGGCAGGCAAAGACTACTCTTGCAGCAAGAGTTCATCCTCCGGAAACAGACCAAAGACCTGCCCAAAACAATAAAGGGCGCGCGTGGAACGGCGAACTTGGATCAGGACCTATATGCTCGGATCCTGGGGACGTTTTCTGAACAGAAAGGCTACATCAGATCACTTAAGGGTATCCTGACTGATCCCGCGTGCAGAACTCTTAATCTGGCTCAGCTTGAACAAGCTGTGCGGGTGTTGGCGGACTTGGAGGTAATTGCCCCCATAAGCTCTCCGGATGCGATTGATGCAGCCAGGTCCGGGGCGCAACGTCTGAATGCCAAACTATGCCGAGACGCTGCTTTAGATGATAGGGTGGGTTACCTGGCCTCACCTGTTTTGGGTACAGGCGTTGCAGTTTCTCGCTTTGAGCAGGTTTTTATCCACTGCCTATCGCATAAACTCGGCGACCCCGTCGCACATCTATGGCAAGTGCTCCAAGCGCAGGGCCAATTGCTTCGGAAAAATGGGGAGGTGCTGCAATCAGCAGAGGCGAACTTGGAAGAACTCAAAAAGCAATTTGAGCACTTTCAAAACAATCGTCTTCCCATCTTGAGCCGCTTGGGGGTGGTGTCCGAGAAAGGGGCGCTAGAGGTGCCCCACGAAGATTGAGCTAAACTATAACCCTGCACAAATGCTCAGATGATAAATTTATAAATAACAAAAGCTTAAATTACGATCTTAATGCATAGCATTAAGGCCATGGCGGCTTTCTATACGCGTCATGCCTGCTCGGTTTCACTTCCATATGAAGAGAAATCGATACTCTTGATGCTCTTATACACCGCCTGGAAAGGCCGGGGGTGCACTGGAAGCTGCACGCCCCTGTGTCAATCATAATCGAGGGTCCTGTCCCAGGGAGAGGTGTAACTTCTGGTAGCGCTTTTGGTGGCGTCCGCGCCCTTCATGAGGCGCCGTAGGA
>NZ_JBIFFU010000028.1:0-30455 GCF_043557315.1 Sulfitobacter sp. 1A12779 | reverse complement strand
GACAAGCACACGGTGTTCCGTGTCTCCAAAGAGGACGCCAAGGGTGGTGCGCGGATCACCCAGTTTGGTCGGGCGCTGAGTGAGCTGAACATCGAGATTCTCTGCGCCAATTCGAGCCAGGCCAAAGGCCGTGTCGAACGCGCCAACCGCACGTTGCAGGATCGGCTGGTCAAGGAACTGCGCATCGCGGGCATTTCAGACATGGAAGCTGGAAACGCCTATTTGCAAGGCTTCAAAGACCGCCACAACGCCAGGTTCGCCAAGGCCCCGGCCAGGTCGGACAACCTGCATCGCGCGCTCAATGTCGAGCCGGATCGGCTGGCAGATGTGCTGTGCTGGCGCGAGAACCGCTATGTCGGCAGGCAGTTAACATTCTCCTACGACCGCAAGCGGATCATGCTCGAAGAGAGTGACATCACGCGCGGGCTGGTTGGCAAATACGTGGACACCTACGCCTTTGTTGATGGCCGGTTCGAGGTGCGCTCCAAAGGCCGCTCCCTGCCCTACACAGTCTTCGACATGGATCAGCGCGTCACCCATGCGGCAATCACCAGCAACAAAAACCTGAGCGCAGTTCTGGAACACATCAAGGAGATGCAGGACGCCGCGCCGCCAAAGCCAAAGGTGCGGACAAATTCCGAGAAGATGGGTTATAAACCGAATGGGCGGCGTCCTGGTAGGCCCTCAGGATCGAAAGCCAAGAAGAAGATTGCGCAGGCGGCGGAATAGGCCAAAATCGACGGTATGACTGAGGACGAGCCAGAGATCATCTTTTCCGAATACACCCAGACCGTCACCATCGACGGGCATCACTTTGACGTCGAGATTTATAAGACCAGCATCGATCCCGGCTGGATCCTGTCAGTTGAGAACCAATTCGGCACGTTGACGATTTCAGACAATCCGCCCTTCTTTGGTGATGTCCTTGCGTGGCGTGCCTTTGAAAAGATCGTGTGCGAAGACGGCGTCAGAGCATTCTACAATCAGACCGAACAACGGAAGCTGGGTCTCTAAGCCAATCCCCGCAAGGCTTTTCAGCCCTTCGATATGTGGGGTCTCCGGGCTGCAAAGCCTTGCTACCGTCGCGCCAGTAGTGACATTCCTGCTTTGCAAACCCAGTGACATTTCTGAATGGTGTTTACACTTTCGGCGCATTGATATCATTGAATTTCGCCCTCTACCACCTCCCTGTGGGCGAAACCTTGGCGGCATCGGCTCCGCCGGTGCCGCCTCTTTTCACCGGAATGGGATTGAGTTTGCCCTGAACGACCAAACAAACGCGGCGGCCCACCTGACAGACAGATTGTACATAGTAAAGGCGATCAAGAACCAGTGAGTGTTGACAAGGAAGAAGCGGCTCCGGTCGCTCGACTCATCCGTAGTCCCGAGGGCCGAACTGTTGGCTGGGTCTATCAATGGAACACATCCGAGCTGTCCATACTCTGGCTCGGCACCGAGCGCGCTGCCGACCAAATAGATCCACTTCTGAGCAAG
Source organism: Sulfitobacter sp. 1A12779 (assembly GCF_043557315.1). Classification (NCBI taxonomy): domain Bacteria; kingdom Pseudomonadati; phylum Pseudomonadota; class Alphaproteobacteria; order Rhodobacterales; family Roseobacteraceae; genus Sulfitobacter; species Sulfitobacter sp. 1A12779. Next base: position 28,961 of record NZ_JBIFFU010000028.1, on the reverse strand, counting down.
GACATGCTCGCTGCTGCGAAGGCAGTAGCCAACGATGCAGTCACAGATCTCCTTGAAAAGTTGTCACGTGGGCGATCGATCTCACCGGACCCGCCCTAAACCTGAAACCGCGATAAACAAACTGCGTTAGATTGACATTCTTACAATAATATACTATTGAAGCTCATAACATACGCATATCAGCCGACTGAGAACCTCGTCATGCGCAGTTTCCTTCGACATTTTACTTTTGCAACGATTGTGAGCACGGCTTCCCTCTTCGGCGCCTCGACCAAGGCTTCGGCACAGACCTACCCGATCGATTGCGCCATTCTGCTCTGCCTCTCCGGCGGCTGGCCGGCGTCAGAACCTTGCTCGCGGGCGCGTGCAGAGTTCATCCGTCGGATCACGCCCTGGCCTGTCGAGCCCCCGCTGCAGATCTGGCGTTGCCCCATGGGGGCCTCCTTCGAACCTGTAGACGATCCCGGTCGCACTCCGCGTGTCTTTGACATCCTCTTCTCCAACGCTTCTCACCTGCCCCAGAGCCTCGCAGAATCTGATCCCGAGAACGCTGGCGCCCTCTTGCCAGCCGTCCTGCGGTCGAAAGGTGTCGACCCCCTACCCCAACCTGACGGGTTCGCATTACATTTGATCCAGAACCGCGCCGATATCGACATCAGTGGGCCGGAATTCAATTTCGTCCGCTCTATCCGTGTCTATGATGTGCGCTACGCGCAGCAAGTCGAGTCCCGTGACAGTGATTGCAGCCGGTACGAACACATCCGTCTCGGAACCTATGGAACCCAGGGCGATTTTTCGTGGTCTCGTTCTTCCGTCGCGGCGTTGCCCGAGGCCCATGTCGGCTTGGAACGTTGGGGCGATCATTGTCCCTCAATCTATCACCGCTCGGTCTTCGTCGACTGGCGAGACTACGAGGGCAATTACGGGTTCGAGCAGGTGAACTACTAAGACGTTTTCCCTGCACCAAACCTGTACCAGAGGCCGTGCGTCGCAGCGCCCCGTAACAATTCGTTGTTATCATTGCCCCTCGGTCCCACCGGGGCTTGAGCTCATCACTCCATAAGAGGCGACGATCCCATCGCCTCGTCCTAAATCCGGTGATTGAGATCCGTCGCCGCCTCGGCTGCCGCCAATAGCGTAACCGGATCGATCTGCAGAGCACGCGCGAGTACGATCAACTCAACCACGTCGACCCTACGCTCGCCGCTCTCCAGACGGGCGACAAAAGACTGGTGACATCTCAGACGCAAAGCGAGCTCCGCCTGCGTTAAACCAGCCACCTTCCGCGCCGCAATCAAAGCGTCGCGAAGTGCTTCATGTCCCGAACTCCTGATCGTTTTCGCCACGTGTCACAAACCTCTTGTGACAGGGCTAATCTACTTTATAGATTATCTAAAAAGTGGATAATGAGCGTTTACATGATGATAGAGACTCCGAATTGCACGCCGCCGATACGGCGGAATGTCACAAGACGGCGGCCCTTCGAAAAGGTCGCGGCCAATTCACTCGTCCATCAATTCCAGGAAGCGTCCGTAGTCCTGGCTCACCTCGCGCGCCTCTTCGAACGCCCGGGCACGCTCCTCCTCCAAGCACCGAAAGTAGCTTTGGATGTCCCGGATGTAGAGCTCAAAGTCGCTGCGGATGAGATCGGCATAGGCTTGCGCGGCTTCGGAATCGCTTGGCACGAACGGCCTGGGCGGCGGCAAACAGGACGCGGCGGAGGCTTCACCCACCAGGCACGTGACCAGAAGTATAGCTTGTGCCACGGTCGATGTGCACAACCTGAGGGCGTCCAAGCCCCCTATTTCCTTGATCAAATGCATGGGAACCGTCTATTCGTTAATTGAGCAAGAATCCGCTTGTCGCATCAAAAGTTTATCTTGTGCGTCAATAATATATCATCGTATGACTTGGTTTCAACACCTGAAGCCCGGTCATTCGCCCTGTTGGAGAACGTGATCCGGGTGATGGACCTAGAAAAAGAAGCCCCGAATGTGGTCACCGAACCCAGATTCCGCGATCTGGTCGCCAGCGGCTATCGCGTCGAAGTTGTCTGCAAGGAAGACGCCTTCAAGAAAGGCCCCAACTGGCATGGGGTCTGGATCATGCGCGCTGTCAGCGACGACGGGATCGAGAAACTTCTGGTCACGGCCCGGACCCGAACCTCGCGCAACGACATCAAGATCCGCGAGATCAAGACCGTCACCGGGGTCATCTCCTTCCTGCAAGGGATCGGTTTCTCGCACGCCGACGTGCCCCTGGAAGAGGGCAAGCGGACGGTTCAGAAGCTTTCCAGCGAAGAGATGGCTGCCAGCCGGGCTTAGCGCCCTTTTCTTTTCCTCCCTGGGCCTCCCGGCATCGGCAGACATGGTCCTGGTGATGGCGGGGGATGGCTCTCTTTCGCCGTCGCGCGCTCAGGAACGGTTCGCGCGCAACTACAATGACGGGGTCGGCGTTGGCTCGACCTCAGACGGGTTGCGCATCCTGGGCGAGGAGAGCCGCACCGAGGGACGTGAAGGGGTGCGCGTCGCGGCGGTGACCCCTCGCGCGCTCACGCCACGCCCGGATATTCTCGCCGCGATCGAGGAGACCGGACTGCGCTATGCGAGCCACCCTGGGCTCCGTGCAGCCGATATCACCGTCACGGACTGGCTCCACCTCTATCGCGCCAATATCGAGATCGAGAGCGCGTACAATCCACACGCCGTCTCCCATGTCGGGGCGGTCGGGCTCGGGCAGTTGATGCCCAATACGGCCCGGGCACTTGGCGTCGACGCTCATGACTGGCGGCAGAACCTCGACGGCTCCGCGCGTTACCTCGCCTTAATGCTGGCCGAGTTTGGCGATGCGCGCCTCGCGCTCGCCGCCTACAATGCCGGGCCCGACGCTGTGCGCGAGCATTCCGGCATTCCACCGTTTCGAGAAACCCAAAACCACGTCCAGCGGGTGCTGGCCGTCTTCAACCGGCTGGAAGGAGCGTCCCCATGAAGCCAATGACGAAATCCCTGATCACCCTCGCCGCTCTCCTCATCGTTTCGGCAGAACCGGCCCTGGCCCAGAGCATCGACCTCTCCCCGATTCAGAGCTTGCTTCAGGGCATCGTGGACGCGCTGACCGGGCCGCTTGGCGTCGTCATCGCCACCCTCGCGGTCCTCGGCGTGTTCCTCAGCTGGTTTTTCAACATCATCGACCTGCGCCAGGCCCTCTGGGTGATGGTCGGCATCGCCGGCGTTGCAGCAGCGCCGACGATCGTTGCCGCCGTCTTTGGTGGTGGTACGCCGTAAGGGGTCGACAACGTGGCAGAGCGATCCCCCCTCTTCCTGGGCCTTGTCCGCCCGCCAAAACTCCTTGGCCTGCCGATCATGTATGCCATGGTCTGGCTCTTCGGCTCGGTGCTACTCTTCGTCTGGGTTCAGCACATGGTGGTGCTGGCGGTGGCGGCAGTGCTCTATCCGGTCCTCTGGAAGGCGGCGGATTGGGATCCACGCTTCATCGACGTGATGATGACCGCGCTTCAGGAAACCCCGCCGACACGGAACCGCTCCATCCACGGGGGCGACAGCTATGCGCCATAGTGAAGCCCTGCACGAGACCGTGGACGAGCGCACCCTCATGCCGGACTGGTATGCCCGCGAGAAACGCCTCGCGCACATGCTGCCCTATGTCAGCCTCGTCGATGATCAGACAGTCCGCACCCGGGTCAACGAACTCTTCCAATGCATCCGCCTGAGCGGGGTGAACAGCTACACCACGGACGACGCCTATCTCGACAAGGTGACGGCGCTCTTTGCCCGGATCATCGCGCAGCTGGGCCCCGAGTTCAGCTACTACGTGCACAAGGTCTCGAAGTCGATCACGCCGGACCTGCTCCCGGTCAAGGGGGACGGCTTCGCTCACGCCGTGGATGATGCCTGGCGCGCAAAGCTGGCCTCGGCAGGTCTCCGGGACAAGACCCTCACACTCACCATCATCCACCGCCCGCCGCCCAGGAGTTTTCTTGGCTTCGTGAACCGTTCCGCACCGGAGCGGTTCAAGGAGGAGACCGCGAAACGGGTCCGGCGGCTCAAAGAGGCAGTCGGGGTTTTCACCTCCGGCCTGGCGGAACTCAAGCCCCGCATCCTTTCAGCAGACTCTGGCGAGTTGGTCGGGTTCCTCGGCGCGCTCAACACCGGCCGCGAACTGCCGCTCTATCCGGCAAACCGCTACGGGTTTCTCGCCTACAATGTTGCCAATACCCGGGTCACGTTTCTGGAGGATCACTTCGAGCTATCCGATGGCGTCGTCGGTCATCGCTACGGCAAGAGCTTCACCATCGGCGAATATGCCGAAGGCACCACTTGCACCATGTTCGACATGTTGAACCTGCCGGTCGACATGATCGTCACCCATTCCTTCACACCGATCAATTCGAACCTGATGGCGGGCCGGATCAAGCGGCAGAAACGCCAGATGCAAGCCTCGCAGGATGCCGCGCTCTCGCTCCTCGAAGCGCTCGACATCGCGCACGATGATCTCGAAGCCAAACGCCAGAGCTTCGGCGAACACCACATGGTCGTGACCGTCTTTTGTGACAGTCTCGACGAGTTGCAAACCCTCGGGGCCGAGATCGTCAACGCCGCGGCCGCCGAAGGCGTGAAGATGATCGGCGAGCGGATGGCCGCGAAATCTCACTACTTCAGCCAGCATCCGGGCAACCAGCCAAAACGGGTCCGCGCCAGTGCCGTCACCAACCGCAACTTTGCGGACTTCGCAGCACTTCACCGGACGCAACTCGGCAAGGAAAAACACCAGCTTCCCTGGGGCCAGGAGATTACACTCTTCCCGACCCCGGAGCAGAGCGCCTACCGGTTCTCCTACCACGAGCAGGGCAGCCCCGAGACGGAGCCCACCAGCGGCCACACCCTCATTCTAGGCCGCCCCGGTTCCGGCAAGTCCGTCCTCTCGGCCTTCCTCATGACGCAAGCCCGGCGGGTCGGCGCGCGCATCTTCGTTTTCGACTACCGGCTCGGGATGGAAATGGCCGTCCGCGCCAATGGCGGGCGCTACGCCTCGATCAAGGCGGGACAGGCGACCGGCCTCAACCCGCTCTGGACCGAGATCGATGAGCGCGGCACGGCCTGGCTTTCGGATTGGCTCGCCTCCTTGCTCTACCGCTCCGACAAGCCCCTGACCCCGGCGCAAACGAACCGCATCCAGGAGGTGGTCCGCCAGAACGCCACAGCCACCAACCCGGCCTTGCGGAACTGGAAGGACTTCGCCTCGCTCTTTGTCTCGACCGACGACAATGGCGATCTTCACCAGCGGCTTCTCGAATGGACCGAGGATGGGCGATACGGCTGGATTTTCGGCCAAAGCCTGGAGGACACTTTCTCGCTTGATGGCGACGTCGTGGGGTTCGACCTGACCGGCATTCTCGACAGCGAAAGCGAGAAGGAGCGCATGGCGGTGCTCTCCTATCTTTTCCGCCGGATTGAGCGAGAGATCGAGGACCGGCGTCCCACCATCATCGTGATCGACGAGGCATGGAAGGCGCTCGACAACCCATACTTTGCCGAACGGCTCTCGAACTGGCTGGTGACCGCCCGGAAACAGAACACGGTCGCGGTGATGATGACGCAATATGCGAGCCAGCTCGAACGCACGCGGACCGGCAAGACCATCGTCGAGGCGGTGCCAACCCAGATCCTGCTCCCCAACATCCGGGCGCACGCCTCGGATTACGCGATGCTGAACCTCTTCGAGAAGGAACTCGACGTGCTCCTGAACACCGGCAGCGACAGCCGCCTCGCGCTCATCCGTGACGACGGTGGCTCGGTGGTGGTCGATGCCGACCTCTCCGCCCTCGGCCCCCTCCTCACCATCCTCGGCGGCATGGAAAAGGGCGAGGCCCTCGTCGGCCCCGACTACCGCGACCGTCCTGATTTCTGGAGGCTCTCATGATCCGACCCCTTATCCTCCTCGCCGCGCTCGGCGTTCTCTCTTCCTGCGCCGAATATCGCGAACCCAAGGCCAACTGTTTCGCCTTCCGCGCCTCGCTCTACCGCGCCGAGCCGGATTGCATCTTCACACCCATCGGAAACGCGGAAGACGGCGTTGAGGTCTAGGGTCGCACATATTCTCCTGGCGGCTCTCCTGTCGGCAGCCGCGCTCGCCCAGGGCGTTCCCACCAACGATTCCGGGCTGACGGCCCGCGATATCGTCGAGACGGGCGACCGGGACGCCGACCTCGCCGTCCAGCGTGAGAAACTCATCGTCGAAGAGTTGCTGACCGAGATCGAACGGGAACAGCTCGCCACGCTGCGCGCCATCCTCGACGCGCAGACGAGCTTCGGTGGCCAGGGGCTGCCGGGCATGGTCGCAGACCTCGAGGGTGGCGGCAGCGATCCGGACCGGTCCGCGGAGGCGGTCTATGGCTCCGGCGATGTCGATCCCAATCCGGGCGGCGCGGGTATGTTCGGGGATGCGGCCGAAAACATCGAGCAGCTGATCATCCGGGTCGCCCAGGAGACCCACGGGCAACCCGGGGTCGGGCGGGCCGGTCTTTCCGTCGTGCAATGGCGCGCCCTCCTGCAGGCGCTCATCTGGCAGGAAAGCCGGTTCTCCATCGGCGCACGCTCGCCTGTGGGCGCCTTCGGCCTCACCCAGATCATGCCGGGCACCGCGAGCGATCTCGGTATCAACCCGGAATACTATGAAAGCCCCTACCTGCAGGTGACAGGCGGCGCGCGCTACCTCGCGGCGCAGCTCGCCACCTTTGACGGCAACATCGTCAACGCGCTCGCGGCCTATAACGCCGGTCCGGGCCGGGTGTTCGAATATGGCGGCGTACCGCCCTTCAAGGAGACCCGGCACTACGTCAGGGTCATCCCCGAACGCTACAATCTCTACCTCGCGCGGATCGGTGGCATCGAGGCGCTCGGCACGATCGACCCTGCGCTTCTCGCCAATGCCCATCTCTCGCTCAGCGGATTCGGGGCCGCCTTTTACGGCAGCAATTCCCCCACCGCCATCCGGCAAGCCGCCTTGCGCGTCCAGGACATCGTCACCCGGATCGGCGGCACCGAGGACCTCCAGGAGAGCATGGCGCTCAATACCTATGCCCGCGCCGAACTAGTCCGGCTGATGGCCGCACGCATTCGCCTGAAAGCCGCACGGACCCGGCCGCTCAGTGCCGCGCAACTGGCCCAGGCCGCGGCCCGCATGGTCGAGAACGAATTCATGGAGTTCACATTGGAGGATCTGGATTGATGCCCCGCAGAATGTTCATTTCAGCACCACTTCGCACGTTGACCCTGGCCAGCGTCTTGGCGCTTTGCTCGCCTTTCGTGACCAATCCCCCCGTCCTGGCCCAGGGCGTGCCGGTCGTGGACACCCAGAACATCGCCCAAAACATCCAGCAGCTCCGGCAGATGATCGAGGACGAGATCCTGCAAAACGAGCAACTCGTGCAGCTCCGCGAACAGCTTGCCACGCTTACGGAGCAGCTCGCCGAGCTACAACGAACGTATGAGGCGCTGACCCGTCTGGCAGAGCTGCCCGAGATCATCCGGACACAGATGGAGGACGAATTGAACGGTCTCCTGGACCAGGAGTTCGGCGATATCATCGCCACCATTGAGGCGATCAAGACGGGGGATTTCTCCGGGCTCACCGGATCCGGTGCCAGCGAGATCGAAACCCAGATGGACCGGGTGCTGGCCGATCTCGGCTTCGACGAGGACACGCTCTCGGAAATGGCGCGCAGCGGCAATCCCGGGGCCGAGCGCGTGGCGACACAGGCCACGACCGGCGCGCTGGTCTCGGCCGCCGCCCAGAACAGCTACGAGGATGCCGGGCAATCGCTCGAACGTGTCGACCGGCTCGTCGGGCTTATCGATGACATGGATGAGCTCAAGGAGAGCGTCGATCTCAACACGCGGGTGACGGCAGAGCTCGCCATCGCGCTCGTCGCCATGTGGCAGCTCGAAGCGATCCAGACCGTAGGAGATGGCACCGGCGGCGTGATCGATGCCGCCACCATCGCCGAAGAACAACGCTTCATGGAGTTCACACTCCCGGAACTGAATGCGGATTGAGGACTGATTGTTGGACGAAGAAACCGCCATCATCGAGGAGGAACTGGTCTACGGCGCGCTGAGACGGGAACGGCTCTGGCAGCGCCTGGGACTTTTCGGCCTCGGCTTTGGCATCCTGGGCTGCCTCAGCGCGGCCGCCGTGTCCATCCTCGATGTCGATCCGCCCCCTGTAGTGGTACCTTACGATCCCGCCACCGGCTTCGCCCTCCCCGAAGCCACCGTCGGGGCCACCACCGTCACCGAGAACCGCGCCATTATCGAGGCGGAGGTCTTCCGCTACGTGACCGACCGCGAGGTTTACAACCAGCTCGACAATGACGTGCGTATCCGCAGCGTGTTGCGCCGTTCGGACCGTGCCGCAGGGGCCTCACTGCGCCAGATCTGGAATTCGGCCAATGCCGACTATCCCCCGACCGTCTATGGACCCAACGCCCGCCTCGACGTGGAGATTCTCAGCATCAACCTGATCGGCAACAACCGGGCCACGGTGCGGCTTCGCAAGCGCCTGACGTCGATTCAGGGGGTTCAGGCGGGCCTCTTCACCGCGACGCTCCTCTTCGAGTTCCGCCCGGAAGAGAGCCGCTCCATCGACCAGGTCTGGACTAACCCGTTTGGCTTCACGGTCGTCGAATACGCGATCCGTTCGGACAGATTGGAGAACCAGTAAGTGCGTTTCACCAAAAAGAATTCAGAGAACGCCTTGCCAGCGTCCCACATACGTCAGAAGCGGCAGGGCAATAACAATGCGAAACACACCGCACACGCCCGGGCGTTCGTCGCGGCCTTTTTGATGGTCTCGCTGTTTACGCCCCACGCGTCAGCCGAGGCGATCCCGCGCGGGGGACCCAACGACCACCGCGTGCGGGTCGCGTCCTACCAGGAAGGCCAGGTCTACAGGCTGAACGTTTCCCTGACCCATGTCACGACCATCGAGTTCGGGACAGGCGAGAGCATCCGCTCAATCATCGCCGGCGACACGGAAGGATTTGAGATCGACGGCGTCCCAGGTGGTCGCGCCTTTGCGATCAAACCTGTCGCCCGCGGCGTCCATACCAACGTGACCGTCTACACCAACAGACGGAGTTACTATTTCAACGTGAACGAGGTCTCGAGCCCAACCTTCTATGTCGTGCAATTCCGCTACCCGCAAGACAATCGCCGCTCGGCCGACGCCATCGCACGCGCCGCGCCAAACACCAATTACGGGGCCAGCGCACGGACGGAGTTCACGCCGACCCGGGTCTGGGACGACGGCACCTTCACCTATTTCGCCTTCCCACGGAACGCACCCGTCCCGGCGATCTTCCGTTACACGAACGGGCGCGAGCGCACGGTGAACACAGGCGCGGTCGAAGACGGTGTGATCCGTGTCTCGGGCGTGGGGCGCCAATGGGTGCTGCGTCTGGGCGAGGACGTGGTGTGTATCGAGGCGACGCCGCCCGCGGAGGCCGCCTCATGAGTGACAACAACCCGGATCTCGAACAGCGTCTTGCTGCGCTCGAACGGGGCAACCCGCGCCACGGACCCGCCCCGAAACACCGCTTACCGCTCCTCGCCCTCCTCCTCGCAGGGCTCATCCTGGCGGGCGGCTTGGTCCTCTTGCTGTTTTCGGGCCCGGGGGAAGAGGTCGCCCTGCCGACGGCCACCCCGGACGAGTTCCAAACCGAGGGTGACGGGTTCGGAGAGATCGAACCCTTCGTGCCGCCGCCCGCCCCGGAACCCGAGATCGTTCTCGTCGAACCAGAACCCAACGCCGAACTTCTGGCGCAGATCGCCGCACTCCAGGCCCAGATCGAGGAACTGCGCGACGCGCCGGACACCGACGCCGGGGCGGACAGCGCGGCAGCGGAGGCGATCGATGCCCTGACCGCACGGATCGCAGCCCTACAGGACGCCTCCGAGAATGCTCAGGAACAATTCCAGACCGAACTCGCCGCACGAGATCGGGAGCTGCAACAGCTGCGTATGGACCTGGACCTCGCGCGGCTGGAGGCCAACAAGCCGGCACCCGCCCCGCTCGGACCCACCGACGAAGAGTTGCGCGCCCGCGAAGATGAGCGGATGCGACGTGAGGAAGAGGCGCGGCGGCTGGCCGAGCTGCAACGCCGGGCCGAGGAGGAGCGTGCCTTCCAGGAACGGCGGATTTCCTCCCCCGTTATCGCCTTCGGCGGAACGGGCGGCGCCAATGCGGGCGAGACAGAACTCACCGAACGCACCTTCGGCGAGGTGACAGACTTCGTGCTGAACGGCGCGTTGCCGAGCGCCATCACACAAGCCGAAGTCATCGCAAATCCCTCGAACACGGTCATTCAGGGCACGATGATCCAGGCCGTGATGGAGACCGCACTCGACAGCTCGCTCCCCGGACAGACCCGTGCCATCATCTCCGAAGACGTCTTCAGCTATGACGGCTCACGGCTCCTGATCCCGCGCGGCTCGCGCCTTATTGGACGCTACCGCTCCGGCATCGAGATAGCCCAGAAGCGCGTCACCATCGCCTGGGACCGGATCATTCTACCAAACAACCAGACCGTCCAGATCAGCTCCTTCGGGGGAGACGCGTTGGGCCGTTCGGGTGTCACCGGTTTTGTTGATACCCGCTTTGACGAGCGGTTCGGCTCCGCCGCGCTGATTTCCATCATTTCGGCCGCCCCGAGTGTGGCCGCCGCCCAGGTCGAGGATGAGACCACCGCAGACGTACTTGAAGATGTGGGCGATGACCTGGCGGACGCCACCGATTCCGTGATCGGCGAATATCTCGCCATCGGGCCCGTCATCTACGTCGACCAAGGCGCACGCGTCACCGTCATGGTCGACCGGGATCTGGAGATTTTCTGAGATGACGCTCTCCTATCTGCAGACCTCACTCGACAAGCTCGCGGACGCCGGTCGCGACGACGTCATCGAGATATGCATCAACCCCGACGGCTCTTGCTGGGGTGAGTTCCAAGGGGATCACTTCATGCGCGCGCTGGACCAGCGCCTGAGCGTCACCGAGCTGCGCGATCTCGGCAACCAGATCGCGTCGTCGGCCAATACGACGATGAGCAAGGACAAGCCCATCGTCTCGGTCTCTATCACCTATCGGGGCCGACCGATCCGTGCCCAGGTCGTGACCCCGCCCGCCGTCCTCGCGGGCATGTCGATCTCGCTGCGATTCTTCTCCAACCTGCCGCTCGACCGGATCGAACTCAGCTTCCTCTACGGCGAAGAACGCAAGCTCGAGGAACTGCGCCAGGAGAAGAACCGCGCGCTGCGCGAGGTCGTCGCCTCCGGTGACATCTACGCGGCCATCCGCTTCTGCGTCGAAAACAAGCTCAACATGATCGTCTCCGGCGGCACCTCGACCGGCAAGACCGTCGCGGCGCGCAAGATCCTCTCCTACGTTCCCGACGAGGAACGTATCGTCACCATCGAAGAGGCGGCGGAACTGCTGCCCGCCCAGCCCAATGCCGTAACGCTCATCGCCAACCGCGACGCGGAGTTCCAGTCCGCCGACGTGCTCCTGACCGCGACGCTGCGCATGCGGCCCGACCGCATCATCCTCGGCGAGGTGCGCGGCAAAGAGGCCATGACCTTCCTCGAGGCGATCAACACCGGCCATGGCGGCTCGATGACAACACTCCACGCCGAGACCCCACAACTCGCCGTCCAGCGGCTGGCCATCGCAGCGCTCAAGACCGAGATCCCAATGACCTACCAGGACATGATCCAATACATCGAGAGCTCGATCGACGTGATTATCCAGGCCGGCCGCGAGGACGGCGAACGCGGCATCACCGAATTCTATCTCCCTGGAACCGAATTGCAGGAAAGGCACAATGCATGAAGCAGTTTGAGTACGACATCCTGTTCTGCAAGGTGAAGAAGCAGAAGGACTATGAAGAGATGCGGCGCGCCCTGAACGAACGGGGCGCCGAAGGCTGGGAGGTGATCTCGGCCGAGGCGGGCGATTACGGCTATACCGCGTTCCTCAAGCGTGAGGTCGCGGACCGGCTGACGGAGACTGCGACATGACACGCGTCACCATTCTCGTCTGCTCATTCCTTCTTTTTTCGGGCAGTATCGCATCGGCCGAGCGCGACCTAGTCCCGACGCTCGACAATCAACCCGATGTCTGCCCCGATCAGCCGCCCGAGCCGGAGTGGATGCGAAACACAGAGGCGCGCGACGCCTACAAGCGGCTCCTGGTCCAGCAAATCTACCGGTTTCAGAGCATGGAACGCATCGTCGACGCGCAGAGCTGCACCTGCGCCACCCGGTATCCGCCTTGGGAGGCAACTGAGGCGGTCTATTTTGATCTCTATTCCTCAACTGACTATTGGAGCGTGGTCGAGGCGACGTCAGACTATCGCCGACGGGCGAACGATCTCCGAAAGCAGGCCATGCCGATCTGCGACGCGGCCGGCAACTGGTAGCGGGTCATGAGCGTCGTCGCGTATTTCGTGGAAACGGCCGAAGGCTATCTGGACTCAGCGGCGGAAACCCAGTTCGGGGCCGTGGCCGCCACGGTCGGAACGATGCTGGTCCTCGGGACGACGCTCGTGGTCATCCTCGTCTGTCTCAACATGATCTACCAATACCGTTCCATGGACGGCCGGACCGCCTTCTGGCTCGCCGTGAAGATCGGCCTGATTGGCATATTCGCGACCAACTGGGTCCAGTTCAACGCACTCGCATCCGCGATCCTGAACGGGATAGACAGCATCGCCGGATCGCTGGTCGCGTCGGTCGGCGGCGGGATGCCAGGTCCGTCTGGAACCTTCGCCGAGGAGTTCGATCAGCTCATCGCGGCGCTTGGGGATTACCTGAACGCAGCAGGCTCCGAGTTGAACTGGATGGCCGGCGCGCTTCTCGACACGCTCGGCGTTCTCCTGCTCTCGATCCTCGGAGGGCTGGCGGCCTTCATTGTCGTCGCCTCCAGGCTCATGATCACGCTGTTGATCGGGATCGCGCCGGTGATGATCTTCCTGACCCTCTTCGAGGTGACCAAGGACTATTTCGCGCGATGGCTCTCGGCGCTGATTTCCTTCGCGATCTACCCCATCGTCATCGCCGGCGTTTTCGCGACCATCACCGGGGTCTCGCGCGCATTGCTCGCCGAACTTGGTGATCCGGAGGGGGCTTCGAACATCGGCGCCCTCCTGCCCTTCTTCATGATGGTCCTCATGGCCAAGGGGTTCATCATCGCCACGCCCTTCATCGTCCGGTCGGTCTCCGGAAACATCATGATGCCGGCGCTTTCGGCGGGCTTTGGCGGAAGCTACGCCTTCGCCCGAGGCTTGGCAGGAAGTCAGCAAGTCTATAACCGATACGCCATCGGAGGCGCGACAGGCGCCGAATATGCCGCGCTTCGGGCCAGGCAGTTTCTCGGCGTACAGGCGCTCCCGACCCGCCCTAATGCCGCGGGTGGTGCGCCGGCTGCACCTTCAGGCGACTCATCTAGCACCGGTGCCCGCATGCTTGCGCAACTGGCACGGCTGAACAGGCTGGGCCGACGGTAGAGTTGACCGGAGGTGGCACGACTAGCCGGAACAGGCTGTTCGCAGGTCAAACCTTTGCTGCCTGCTGGGATCATGACAGACAGCATGAATGGTTTTGCGTTGGTGGCATCGTGCCGCGTCTGGGGACGGCACACTGCTACAGGATCAGACGCAACGGCATCCGCGCCGGTGTTTCTGTCTGGGACGTCCGTCCTGTATCCCGTTCTCACATCAAAGCATTTGACGGCAAGCTTCCTATGGGAAATTGCCGGTAGCGGACAGTAAATTGCAGCGACGTTTTGCTGAGCTATTAACTTGTCACTTGACAATTTAAGAAAGTGGGGTATCTAGGGTGCCAAGGAAGAAGCACACGTCAAAGGAAATCGAGGCCGTCATCCAGGAGCTCGAAGAGCTGGGATGGGACCTTATTGAGGGCAAGGGGCACGCGTGGGGGATCCTCCGATGCCCGGCCAACGATAAGGATTGCCGCTGTGGCGAGTTTTGTCAGATGTCTGTCTGGTCGACCCCGAAGAATCCACAGCAGTTCGCGAAAAAGATCCGACAGAAGGCCCTGGCCTGCGTGAAGCTTCAGAAGAACGACGAAGGTAATGCCAATGGCTGAAGAATTCGAATTCGAACTGGTCTTTGCACTCCCCGACGGAGAGCACGATGCGTTTTCGCTCTCTGACGCGATCTTCGAGGCGGGTTTTGAAGATGCGCTCGTGGGCACCGGTCACGCCGGTCTTCTGGGTGTAGAACTGGAACTTGAAGGGGATGAGGCCGAGAGCGCGATCCTTGAAGCGGCGCGGGCTCTGATCAAGGCGCTGCCGCAAGGCACAGTCCTGCGCGAGGTCCGTCCCGACCTGGTGTCTCTCGCGGATGTCGCCGAGAAGCTCGAGATAAAGCGACAGGCGCTCCAGCAGCGCAAGATGCCCCTCCCCGTTGCGGGTGGCCTCTACCGCATCGATGAAATGATCGAGGTTCTGATGGAGGCCGCAAACCCGGCAAAGGGGCAGCGTCGTCCGCGCTTTAACCTGGCTTCCGCCGCGAAGTGGTTTCGTGCGGGCCCCGCGGCCCGCAGGGTGAACGCCCAGTTGACGATGCGTGAGATCGACCCTGCGACGATTGAGCGAGCCCCTCGACCAGAGCGCGACGACCCTGGCTTTCTTCACCCGTGACAATGGTCGGCTCAAGGCCGTGGCCACAAGACACCATCGCGACATTCTTTCGTGTCGCCCGCATGGCGGCTCAGCCAAGCCCGAATTTCTCGCCCGTCTCGCTGACGTTTGCTTCCGAACCGGACATCTCCGCCTCCAACCGCTCGAGATCACTCACGGCGTCCTGAACTCGGGCGACGTCGTTTTCGGACGCAGCCTCCACCTCCAGATCTGCCTGCCGCCCGAACTCCATCTCCATCTGCCGCTGATCATCCGCAAGAACAGCGGCGCGGCCGCGCCGAGGCGCTTGAGCCGGACCGGACTCAAGGGGTGCAATCCCTCCGCCTTCTGTTAGCCCCATCCTGGCCTCGAAATCACGTTCCGTGAGACCTGACCCCCGCGGCGCCGTGGGCATCGCCCTGACGCTCAGGGGCAATTCCCCCATCGGAGGGACCGGCCCCGTCGGGAAGGGTAGCTCCCCCTCCTGGGCGGCATGGATGCCCTTGAAGAATGGGTCCTCGAAATACACCACGCGCTTGGCCCGGACCGGCATCTGGGCGTCCACGACGACGACGATCTCGTCGAGCGGCAGGCGCCGCGCCTCATCCTCGGGCAGGAGCGACACCTCCTCCGTCCGCTCCGATTGGCTGCGGCCCTCGAACGGGTTCTTCCCGACCGCGCGGGACCGCGTGACGACGGTTTTCGTGGTCTTGCCGACCGCCTTGCTCAGCTCCTCGACGGTCTTCTCGTCGGAGGGCGTCAGGTAGAGCTTGATCCCGGCGTTGCCCTGCAAGGCGCGCCGCGTGTTCTCGCCGTAGATCTCGTCGATGGCCGGGATGGTCTGGGTCACCACCGCGAGATGCCCGCGATAGGCGCGCAGCACCTCGATGCTCTCGGCCACGATCGGCATCTTTCCGAGCCGGTTGAACTCGTCGAGCATGATCATAACCGGCCAGGGCTCGTCCGGACCCGGTTCCTTGTCCTGAAGCGCCGACAGCAGGTCCGAGAAGAAGAGCCGGATCAGAGGTGCGAGGGGTTTCACCATGAGGGGCTGGACGACGAGGTAGACGCTGAAGGGTTTCTTGCGGATCGTCCGGAAGTCGAAGTCCGAGGTCGCCGTCGCATCGTCGATCGCCGGGTTCTGCCATTGATCGAGGCCCGAGGTCATCAGGAGCGAGACATAGGATGTCAGCGTATCGTTGTTGGTGGACGCCAGCCGTGTGAAGATCAGCCGCGCCGCGGCGTTTTGGACCTCATGGGCGCGCGCGAGATATTCCTTCTGCTTCTGCCCGCCCGAGGCGGCGATGCGGTATATCTCGCCGAGCGTCGGCCTGCGGCGTTGGAACGCGAGTAGCCCGGCCGCGACGAAGAGATCGATCCCCCCTTTGAGAAGCCCCTGAACACGGTCGTTGTCGTTCTGCAGGAAGAGTGTGGCCAGGAGCTGCAACTCCATCTGCTGGCGGGCCGGGTCTTTGAGCTCATAGATGCGCAGAAGTGGGTTGTAGCGATGCGTCCGCCTGTCCTCCCAATCCGTGGGCGCGAAGCGGAACACTTCGTCACCCTGCGCCGCCCGGTGGCGGGCCGAGGCCTCGAAGCATTCTCCCTTTACGTCGAGCACCACCGCTGAGCCCTGCCAGGTCAGGAGGTTCGGAATGACGAAGCCGGTGGTCTTGCCGCGCCCGGTCGGCGCTACGATCAACGCATGGGGAAAGGTCTTGGAACACAGGAACGGCGCACGCGAGCTTGGCTTTCCAAGCTTGCCGATCACAAAGCCCGTGCCCGGCGCGCCGAAGAAGCCGTTCCGCTTCATCTCGCGGCGGGTCTGCCAATGGGTATAGCCGAACCGGGTGAGCGCCGAGCCCGACATCGCAAGGCTCATCATGAGGCCCGCCACCCCGGCCCCGCCCATGATCAGGTTGATCAGGCGGAAGTCGTCGGGACGGGCGGCCCCGATGGCGCGGTAGTTCTGCACGATATAGAAGAAGTCGATCTCGGCCCGGAAACCCAGGTCCCGGAAACTGATCACGGCCGAGGCGATGACATAGCCGATCGCGATAGCGACCAGTGTGACCAGCGCGACGCCGAGGGCGAGGCGGCCCTTCCCTACCCCTCCCATCAGTGCGTCTCCCCGCGCTCGGTCTCGCCATCGACAAGATCGGCGCGGTGGAGCTCGAACTCGCGGTCGGCGATCTCCTCGACCACGGCGCGGGTCGCCTCGCTGTTGGCGGTGGCCGCGTCCGACTGCAGGTAGGTCTTCGCGGCGTAGAGCCGATCGAGACGGTCTTCGATCTGGGTCTTCAGCACGTCGACATCCCCGTCCCGCAGCCGGTCGATCTGCGCCGCGTCGAGCTCGCGCTCGACGGCGTCGCGGTAGGTCAGTCGCTGACCGTCGTCCTGGAACGGCGACTGCAGATTGCCGGCCCGTTCATGGTCGACGACCCGCCGGATGTCCGGATCGGCGATCGGTGCCCCCTCGACAGCGTCCCCCTCGCGCGCGTCCGAAAGCCGCCCGTCGCGCAGGTCGAGCGCCACCTCCCGCAACTCGTTGTCGCGGCGGACCTGGTTGAGGGCCTCGGTGTCGCGCAGATCGGTGACGGAAGCATAGGTCGCGCCAAGCCCGCGGGCGAGATGCGACGGCATATCGGGATAGCGCGCGCGGAACTCGTCCGTGACGGCATCCGCAACGGGGGTCCGCGCGTCGCGACCTTCCATGATCCGGTCGACTTCGCGGGTGATCTCGCGGGCCCGGGCCTCGTCGGTGATGCGCTCCCGGTAGGGCTCGGACCGGTCGATCACGTCGCCCGGGCGCGCGAGCAGTTCGGGATGCGCATCGAGGTAGCTGCGTTGCTCTTCTTCGATACGCCGCTCCGCGCGGGAGACGATCTCCCACTCCCGCGCCTCGATCTGGTCTTCGGTCAGACCTTCCGAACGCATGTCCTGGCGGATGGCGCGCTCCATGTCCTCAGTGGCGTCCCGATGATAATGGACCCTCTCCGTCACGGTGCGATCTTCCACGACACCGTCCTCACGCAAGACCCCTGCCCGCTCCAGCGCGACGCCGAGCTGGACATGGGCCCGGTTGAGGGTCTCGCGCGCCGTCTCCAGATCCGCGCGGCGCTCGAGGTTGAGACCGTCCCTCTCGGCCACCCGCGCCAGATCGTCAGCGATCCATTGCCGCTCGAGCGCGGCGTTCTGCGCGCCGGTTTCCATCCGGGCGACCACCACGGACGAACTGATCCCGGTCCCGCGCAGCGCGGTGTCGACCTGCGCCCGCACCTCGGGGTCTCGCAACCGGTCGAGCCGGGCCGCATCGATATTGGTCTCGGAATAGACCCCGCCCTCCGAGGGCTTTTCGGTCAATGTCACGGATCTGAGCCCTAGCGGCTGCATATGCGCGAGCCGCGACTGGATCTCGTTGAGGCTGCGCTCGAGCCGCGGCCGTTCGGCCTCCGGCTTCGCATCGATCATGCCCTGGACGCGCGCGACCTGATCGGCATAACGGGTCCTCAGATCCTCGAACGATTGCTCCTCTGCCATGTAGACGCCTCCTTCCAAAGTCAGCTTGCCGCCCTTGGCCAGAAGCTCTCCCGAGCGGAACAGGGCATCGGCGATGTCCTCGCGGTTGTCCGCAGAGGCCTCAGCGGCAAGCGAGTGATAGATGATCCGGGTGTTTGCGATCTCTTCGAGGGCGCGATCAAGATCGGCCCCGACCCGTGGCCGTGGCTCCGCGGCCCGCCCCTCAACCTTGGCCGCATAGACCTCGCGGGTGCGCGGCGGGTAGTGCACGACACCCCGATCGAGCCGCCGCGTGGCCTCCAGACGCACGCCGAACCGCTCGGCCTCTTCCACCATGGCGAGGCGGAAATCGTCGTAGTTGAACCGGTGATCGCGACCCAGGAAGAAGAACTCACCCTCCTGCGACCGGCGATTCAAAACTATATGTGCGTGGGGGTGATCGCGATCCTCATGCACCGCGATGATGTAGTCGAAATGTCCCTCTTCGGACTGAAAGAACCGCTCGGCGACATTGGCGGTGATGTCGCGCACGTCCTCGCCCCGGGTGCCGATCGGATAGGACATCAGCATATGCGTCGTCTGTCCGAGCTTGGGCTTGAACCCCGCACTCCAGCGCTTGGCGAACCGCTCCGTCAGGTCCTTGATCTCCGATCCCTCAAGCCTCGTCTTCCCATCCAGGAACCCGCTGCTGTCCACGATATGCGAGGACTTGGTGGTGAGGTAATCAAGCTGGTTCATGAGCTGGGATTTGGAATGCGTGCCCCCGCCCCGGATCGCCTTGAAGACCGCCGCACGATGCCCCGCAGCGGCGCGCACGAGCTGCCTCTGCCGGGACGCCTGCAGCCCTTGCATCGAGCCCCGTATCCGGCTCCAGCCATCCCGGAAGATCTCTCCGGTGACGTCATGGACGGCATCATTCAGCCGCATGGGCGAACTCCCTCAGAGCGGCAGTGGCGGAGAGCCGCATCCCATCCCGACGACGGCGCAAAAGCAGGTCGATCTCGTCAGCGGAATCGAGGATGAACCGCGCCAGCGCACGCATCTGCACGAGGCGCAGTTCGGACAACTCTGCGTTCGGCGCGGAGCCTTCCCCCTGCCCCTCCCGGCTGGCTTTCATCATCTGCTTGGCGACCTGCACGACGCCGTTGCCGACCTCGTGCAAGGAGGCCCGGTAGCGCGCCATCTCAGCCGCCAGATTCGCGTCCGGAACGAACGTTCCCCCCGCCGCCTGGATCAGCCGCCGGACCCCCTCCGTGCGGGTCTCGATCCCCGCCGCGGACAGCACCTCATCCAGCGCAGCAAGCTCTTCTGGTGTCAGCTTCACCGTCACCGCGGCCGTCGCCACGGCCGCATCCTTCTGGCGTTCTTCGTCCGCCTTCAACGTGTACTGGATGGCCCGCGGCGTGACCCCGAACCGCTCCGCGAGCGCGGAAGTCCCCACACCTGCTGCGGCCTCACGGATAATCTCCGCCCGCTCCGTCTGTGTCAGTCTCTTGGTCCGGCTCATACGAAGAAAGCCCCCCTATTTCCTGCCACCTTCATTCAAGGTCGCCTTCATCATACGAAACTATATTTACCGGTCAATACAATATTATTGCAGATTGCCCCCAGGCGACCTTGAATTCCGCTTCGAGCCGAGCACCGCAGGTGCGAGGCCCGGCCCGAAGGGCCCAGAAAACCCGACCATCTCCAACCGCACCTCGGCCGCCCGTTGTCATGCCCGCGCCCGAGGGTCTGGCCGAACACGGACCCGTGTTCGGACGGAAGCGAGGGGCGGCGCATCCCTCCACCGACGGGGCTGACGGACAGGGTCAAGGGCGGCCAGATTTGGCTCGGCCCAAATCTCTGCCGGAAAAACCGGCGGGCGTAGCCCGACTGTTATTCCGGATGGCCCCCTTGAGGCTGGCCGGCAGACCTGTTCCAGGCGATCTCTGATATCCCCCGTCAGGACCGCTTGCGGTCCTGACGCCTTCCCGGGGACGCCGGCCGAAGGCAGGGGTTCCCGGGTACAGCGCAGCCTTCCCTGAAACAGGGAAAGGGCCGCCCCTAGGGCGGCCCATCTTTGAGGCGGACTATTCCTGCGGTTCCTTCGCGCTCGGCGGGAACATCACCAGCTCCTGGACCGCGACGGGGAAGTCGAGTTTGAGGCTGAAGAACTCCGAGCCGTCCCCGTTGCGAGTGTTGCGGAACATCGCGCCGACGCGTTGGAAGCGGGTGCGCTCCTGACCTTCGTTGTCGGTGAACTTGACGGGAACGGTGGCGACGTAGTGGTTGGTCATTTGGGTCTCTCCTTTTTGCGATGGGGATCACCCGGCACGGGGGGCAAGGGAGGTCCGCAAACACAAATGCGGAGGGTCCGCGCGCCCCGCGCGTGGAAACCGTATTTGTGTTTGCCGGAGCGTGAGCGGAGGGCACGGACCGCCCGACCCCGTGCGATCCACATCTATGAGCAAAGAGGGGAGACCCAAATGTGCACCCCGCTCCTCAGCCGCCATCGGTCCTGTCGAGTTATGTCAGACGTGACCAGGTCCGCCCCCGCTTCCAACGCGTCGGCGCGATGGTTCGCGTGCGCCCGATCGGCACGACCGCGATCGTCTGCCTCAAGCTCGGCTTCCCCGTCGCCTGTGTGGCGATCCGGGGCGGTGATACAGCCGCAGGTCTGGCAGCAGAGTTGTCGGCCCGGACGGGTCGCCGTCATCGGGCGGCGCGGTCGATGCGCTGCGCCCGCCCCAGCGATCTGCACCCGGACGGGCGGATCGCGGGGTTTCTGGCGCGCATGAGGGCAACCCCGCCGGCTGGCTCCGTCAGGAGACCGCCGCCGGGGTATGCCACTCAGCACGTCCAGGGGCCTCGTGTTCCGGGTGGAGGCCGGCACGGCCGGAACCTGCGAGCGCGGTGACGGCGGTGCAACCGCCGGCAGGGGCCCGGCATGACCGACGATCGATCACCACCGACCTTCATGTTATTTGCGTCTGACTGAGGGGCCACAGACAGTTGAGGAGCGCAGCAGCCCCGCCCGGCCTTAGCCGGGCGGGGCTGCACTTATGGATGGTGTCGCAGTCGTCGAGAGCGTGGAAGGGTTAGAGAGAGGGATCACCGGGCGACGGGGCCGCCCGATGAAAGGTACTGTTCAGGCGAAGAGAGACTCGCTGAGGTGCGAACAATGCGCACAGGCCTCCCGCCAGTGGAAATTGACGCTCCCGCCATCGATAGTCTCCCAATCGGTCCGCAACGCGTCTTTCCCGCAGGCGACGCAGGGGACGACATGGCCGCCAATATCGTGATGGTCTTTCCCGGTGGAAGTTCCGCGCTGCGACGTGCCTGTGCGGTCGCAGTGTCGGCAAAGGTCGTCCTCGGTCTTGTTCTCGTCGGTCATGATCTCATCTCCAGATGTTCGTGGACCACCACGTGAGTGTGGTGGCATGGCCGAATGCCTGGTTGCCGAAACTGTCCGGGTCAGGGACGGCGCAGCCGCCGGCGTGCCGGGCGCAAAAGTTTTCCGGGCGCATCGCCCACCACGGGGGCGTCATCGAACACTGGACCGCCCTCTCCTCCCCGGCCCCCCTAGCCGAAAAGTTTTGCGATCCTTGACGCGGACGGGTTCGGGGGCCATCCGGAGGATATGCTTCCGCACTCATGTGTGTGTGATTAACGACAGGTTTGCCCGACGCGAGCAGGCAAAGGGTGCTGCCCGGACGCGGGACACGAATGGAGCGGCGGGATCGTTTTGCCCCGCAAAACAGACCGGAGCGTAATCCGGTGGAGCGGCCGGGGCGCGACGTGCTCGCGAGACGGGCAAACCGGGACGCCGGGTGCTGCGCCGTGGTGAGGCCGCATGGCCGAATGCGCGATCGGCCTCAGGCCGATACCTCCACCGCGACTTGGCTTACTGTGCGGAGGAGACCGCCAGTTTACGGGCAGGCAGATGAAAACGACGAAAGGGCCGCCCAAAGGCGACCCTCTCTCATTCACGCGTCTGCCGTCTTCTTCGCCGGATCGGCGACCCGCATCACCGTCAGGCCTTTGGCTTCCGCCTTCTGCCCGAGGTTCAGTGCGACCCCGTTGCCGCCGAAGAGCACGACCCCGGTCGCGGCGAACTTGTCGTCCAGCATCTCGTCGTTGCATTTGAAGGGTGCTGCCCGCCCATGCGCGGACCAGCGCGGATCGAAGCGCGCCTGCGCGACGCCACGCGCCCGAGCCCACCGGGCGGCGATCATCTCGGCCCCGTGCTTGCCACCCTTGTGGCAGAGGAAGATCTCCTGGTTGCGGTTCTGCCGGATGCGCTCGCGAACCTTGTCGAGTGTCGTGAAGATGACGTCGATATCGGTCCAGTCGGTCGCCCCCGAGACGATCAGGGGAACCCCCTCGACCTTCGACTTCGCGGCTGTCTCGCGATCGTGCTGTTCCAGCAGCTGCCGGGCCTCGAAGACCGCTCCGGTCTCCTGAGCGCGAGCACTGGCGCGCGATCCCGCGGCCGGGATGAAGGCGTGGCCGGTCTCGACCTCGTAGCATTCCGCCGCCGCCTCGCTCATCACCTCGATGGCCCCGACGATCTCGCGGACCTGCAGGAAGCGGGCCTGCGCCTCTTCGAGCGCGGTCTCGGCGATCTCCGACCCGTCATGGGATTTTGCCAGGGCGCCGATCTTGTCAGCGGTGCGGTCAAGCTCCTTGCCCAGAGCGATCTTGCGGCGCTGCAGAATCGTGGCGAGCCCGTGCGCGAGCGGTTCGATCTCGGTCTCGAGACCGGTGCCGCGCAGCTGGCCAAGCAGGGCCTCGAAAGTCTCGCGGACGATGCTATCGGTCAGGACGTGATCCTCGGGGATGGGCAGCTCCGCGTCTTTCTCCGTCAGGCCGAAAAGTTCGATGGTCTCGTAGGCATTCGCGTTCTCGTATGTCATGTTGGTGTCTCCAGATGTTCGGGGAACCACCACGTGAGTGTGGTGGCATGGCCGTACGTCTGGTTCACCGAATCTGTCCGGGTCAGGGACGGCGAAGCCGCCGGCGCGCCGGGCGCAAAAGTTTTCCGGGCGCATCGCTCACCACAGGCGCGTCATCGAGCACTGGACTGCCTTCTCCACACCCGCCGGCCTCGCCGAAAAGTTTTGCGATCCTTGAGGCGGGCTGATTCGGGGGCCATCCGGAGGATATGCTTCCACGCTCATGTGTGTGTGTTTTGACGGCAGGTTTGCCCGACGCGAGCAGGCAAACGGCGCGACCGGACGCGGGAGACGGATGGAGCGGCGGGATCGTTTTGGCCTCTGGCCGAAACAGACCAGAGTGCAATCCGGCGGAGTGGCCGGGGAGCGACGTGCTCGCGAGACGGGCAAACCGGGGGCCTGGGTGCAACGCCGCGGTGAGGCCGCATGGCCGAATGCGCGATCGGCCGACGGCCGATATCTCCCCTGCGACACGCGCAGCCGAGCAGGGGAGGCCGTCAGGCATGGGTCGGTTCCCTCGGTCGGGGCTGACCGGCTTGCCAGATGCCGCGGATTTCAGTACTCTATTGGAGCACCAAGGAGTCCGCCATGAGCGTTCAAAAGCAATCCGTCAGCTTTACCGATACCGCCTACGCGTTCGCCAGGGAGCTGGTCGAAGCCGGAGAATATCCCAATGTGAGCGCGGCGGTTTCGGGGGAACTGGCGAAGGCCAAGGCAGAACGTGAGCGCGAACGGGCGGTGCTAGAAGCAGAACTTGAACGGCGTCTGGCTCTGCCGCTCGACCAATGGGAACCGGTCGGCGACGCCTCCGACGTCACCGCTGGCGCGCGGGCGCATCTGACCGCAATGACCCGCAAGGCCTGATGCAGTTCGTCCGGCATCCGTTCTTCGAGCGGGATCTCATCGGCATCGTCGATCACATCATCGAAGTCACCCAGGGCGACTCGGGAGCAGCTCTTCGGCGCCTGGATGAGGTCGATGCCTTGCTGCGATCCATTGCAGACAACCCGACATCTGGCGTGCGGCTTGAAGGAAAGCTCGAAGGCTGGCTCGTGCGACATGGCGGGTCCGGCCATCGTCTGACCATCGTCTTCAGGCCGGGTGTCGAGGCGGGTATCATCTACCTCACACTTGTTGCCTTTGGTGGACGGAACTGGATGAGGCTGGCGTCCACCCGGCACATGTTCCCGGATTTCTAGTCACCCATCATCCCGGCCGCCCGCATGCTGAACGCGTTCTTCTCCCGTCCGAAACCGACGATGATGTGATCGTGGATGACAATCTCCATCACCTTGCAGGCTTCAACGATCTTCCGGGTGAGATCGATGTCGGCCTGGCTCGGATGCGGATCGCCGGACGGATGGTTGTGGCACATGATGATGGCTGAGGCATCAAGAACGAGAGCCGAGCGGAGCACCTCGCTGACATAGACCGGAACGTGATCGATGCTGCCGCGGGTCATGACCCTGTCGCGGATCAGCTTGTTCTTCCGGTCCAACAGCAGCACCCGAAACACTTCGACGCGCTTGCGAACGGCGTTGAGCGCCAGGTAGTCGGTCAGCATGGTCCAGGACTGCAAGGCGGCGGTGGACCGGGCATGCCTGCGCAGGATGTCCCGCGCGGCGTCGATGGTGGCGATCTCGGCCTCGGAGAAGCCGGACCCCGGACGTTCGACGATTTCTTGGGGGTCATGCACGGTCATGCGGCATCCAATCGGTTGAGGGTTTCGCGGAGGTTCGTCCCGTCGGGACGCAGGGTGTGGCCGATCTCGTCTTCGAGAGCCATGTAGGCGGAAAGTAGGTCCGGTCGCAGCCGCGCCGCGCATCGCAGATCGGCCAGCGAGGACATGATGCAGAAGCTGCAGGACAGCCGCGTCATGCCGCGGCCATAGGCCCAATGTGGCTCCTGCCCCGCCGCGGCGATGGCGTCGAACACCTCGCGCCGGGATAGCTCATGAATTGGCAGCCAGTCGATCCAGGTTCGACCCGCCACGCTGTTGCGGTTGTTCAGCCTGACGACGTGACGGCTCCAACGCGCGGCGCTTTCCTCGGCGCGCATGCCCATCGCACTGACGATGCGTCCGGCGAAGCGGGGATTGGCCGCGAGATAGCGACGCAACTCCCGCTCGATCGGGCCGCGCTTCTGGTCGGAGGTGCATTGGCGGTATCGCGGGGAGGGGAACATGCCCCGTGCCCGGACCATCTCGAAGAACGACCGGCGCGGTCGTGCGATCACCGGCGGCAGCCCGAACGTGGTCTTCCGGATATGGCTGATCGTTCCCGGCCATTCCACGTCGCCGAGGGTGGCATGGACGATGAGCAGCTGGTCGCGCGGGATGCCAGCCTCAACCAGCCTGATCGACATGGCCTGACTGTCCTTGCCGCCGGAATGGTTGATCGCCACAAGGGCGCCGCGCTCGATCAGGTCGGTGATGTCAGCCGGAATGCGCATCGGAACCTCCGAACATGGCGGTCCAGTTGTTCCCGGCGGGTATCTCATCCCGGCGTTTCAGGACGGCGAGACGGTTCATCAGATCCATGATGACCGGCGTGGTCGGGTGATCCGCCCGATGGCCTCTCTGCGGCCGGGCGAGACTGGGATGTCCGTGTTTTAGGAGGTGAATCGCCGCCTCCAGCGATGGCATATGCGTCTCGCGGTTGGTGAGGTCGCGGGGCAATGCCGCCGCATGGGCGGCAAAGGCCCGGTTGCGCGCCGCACCGGGCCGGCGCCTGCCGATCCGGTGGGCCGCATCGACCCATTCGCCGACGTCGGACCAGGTAAGCCGCGTGCCGGGCGTCGTGTATTGATTATGTGTCATGGGAAGCCCCTCATCCTTGCCGCTCAAATCAAGCCAGCGATGACGAGGCCGGATTTCATGGTGGGACGACCGCAGGCCTCGCAGAAGCCGGCGCGCTGATCCGGTTCGAGATCAGCGGTGTGATCGCAATTGGGCGCCATGCAGATCGCGGGCACGATGCTGTCGAGCGCATAGTCCTCCAGGAAGTCCGCGACCTCGGCGTAACCTTCGGTCTCAGCGAGCGTGACCAGTTTGGGATGGGAGAGATTGAACATGGCTGTCGTCCTTCTGATGGGGTGAAACGAGAAGAGGGGAGCCGCGCTGCCGCGGCTCCCCTCACGGGACCTGCCTTTCGGGGACAGGAGGCGCGGGCCGGTCGGAGACAGGACCGGCACCGCCCCGTCAGGCCTGGTTTCGGAGGAGGATCAGGCCTGCACGGGTGAAAGGCGCCCAGGTTGCCCGGGACGCCCGTTCGGTGGAAGTCGTCGCGCGTCAGCCCACCAAAGCGAGGCCGGTGTTGTCAGACCGCTCCTGGCCGGCGCTCTCGACGAAGGGAATGATCGAGAAGGTCTGGCCGCCCCGCTGCTCCTCGTTCTGAACAGCGTTCACCCGCAGATCGCCATCGGGCGTGTTGATGAGGAGCGAGACGTAGTCGTTGCCGGTCCGGTTGCTCTTCGCCATCCAGGCCGAGCCCACGCGGATCGGGTGGCCCTTGGGCGAGCTGACCTCGATGCGGTAGTCGGGATGGGTCTCCTCGGTCTTGAACGCGTTCTCGACGAGGATGAAATCGAGGTCGAACATCATGTTGGCGATGTAACCGGCGAAGGCGTTGTCGGCATCCATTGCGGTCAACTCGCCCGAGATCGAGCCGGACTTCATGGCACCGTTCGACACCAGCGGGATGATCTCGAATTCACCGGTCATCGCTTCGCGCGCTTCCTTCGTCTGCACGGCGTTGACCCGAAACGGCCCGAGGCCGACATCGATCTGCATCGAGATGTAGGGATTGCCGGTGGTATTGCCGGTCTCGTTCCAGGCCGTGCCGATGCGCACCTTGCGGCCGGATTTGTTCACCGCGGTCACGTCATAGTCCGGGCTCCGCTCGGACATCTTCGTCCGGGTTTCGAGTTGGATGGCAACATCGAACCGGGTCGAATGGATTATGCCGGAATAGGCGGTGGCTGCGGTCTCGGCGTTTTTCGTCAGGGTTCCTGCGAACATGGGTCTTCTCCTTGGGTTTGCCGCTGCCCGGCTTTTTGCCAGAGCACGCGGGATTGCTTTTCGACCCCTCATGGGATCGCAAAACCGAAAGCCCTCTTTCCTTTCTCTCCTGACCGTCAGCCCGGCCCGGCGCTGGACGAGGTGTCCCACGTCGCCACGTGCGCGTCCCTCCCCTGCTCTGCCGCTGCACAGTGCATCGGCTCAGATATGAAGAAATCGGCCTCGGCTCCGTTCAGCCGTCGGCCGCTCCGGTCGGTCAGACCGATGGTGCTGCCGTTTGGCACAAAGGTGATGAGGTATTGGCCGAGACCATCCCGGTGAACCCGGTAGCCCTCGTTCGCCCAGTGGACGGATTTGCCGGCACCCACGGCGGCCTTGATCTCCGCAATGTTCATCTGGATCTCCATTTCAGTGTTGGCGGCAGAAACAAGAGAGGCCCGATCCGCGGATCGGGCCTCAGTGCAACTGCGATTGATCTACCAGTCAAAGGCCTCGAGATAGGGGACCGGCGGGACGTCCCGATCGAAGAGGACGCAGTCGCAGCCTGCATCCATCGCCAACGCCATGACCCTCTTGAAGGCGTCACAGTTGACGCCTTCCGGTAAGTCGGCGAGCGTTTCCGGGACGGAGAACAGCCAGCCATATTCGCTGAGCATGGTTGGCGATTTGGCGAAGAGCCCGTCTTCGATGGCCTGAGCGGTCTCCTCGGGCAAATGTGCGGTGCTGCAATCGTAGAACCTGCGGACATTGCGCATGATCAGCCCCTCCCTTCCATCCAGTCCTTGAGACCGAGGATCGTCCTGCCCGCTGCCACCTCTGCCATCCAGGCGACCCGCGGATCGCCGACGATATCTGGAGGATCAAAGTCGATCCGGCCATTGGCCATCCATGGCTCGGGCCGGATGCGGATAAGCCAGTCGGCGAGCGACGGGATGCGGCCCTGGCAATCCTCGCGGACATGCTGCTCGCCGATCCAGCGGGTCGGAATGACCCGGCCCGCACTGTTGGTCAGCGTTCTGCCGAACTGGCGCTCCAATTCGA
The DNA here is from genome assembly GCF_043557315.1 of Sulfitobacter sp. 1A12779. NCBI lineage: Bacteria > Pseudomonadati > Pseudomonadota > Alphaproteobacteria > Rhodobacterales > Roseobacteraceae > Sulfitobacter > Sulfitobacter sp. 1A12779. The sequence goes on along the minus strand of NZ_JBIFFU010000028.1, from coordinate 734 downwards.
AGATGCCGAGCGTGTTGTGCCTGTAGGCTCGGTGGACGAAGAGCGCGAGGTGCTCCTTGGAGACATCAAAAAACTCGTGCAGCGCCTGGTAGTCCGAAGGCTTGCCGCCGTACTTCCGGGCGGAGCTTTCGGCATGATGCAGGGGATGGGCCATATCAGAGCCCCTCGTCAAAGCTGTGGGAGCATTCGACATATCGGTCGGCGTGATCCAGCGTGATGCTGTCGGCGGTGACATCCCAGGTCAGCGTGCCATAGCCGCCCTCGTTGTTCTCGAAGCCCGGATGCTGGTGATAGGCGACGGACCAGGCGAAATCCTCGACTTTCGTGCGGAGGTCGTCGGGGAGTTCGATGCCCGCGGGCTGCACCGTCACGTCTTCGACATTGCCGGAATCGCCGTAGCCTTCGTATTCGGCGGCCACCTCGGTAACGCCGAGGGCACGCAACTGCGGGAGCAGTTCGCCCCTGGCAGCCTTGTTCGCGGCTTCGCGCTCGGCCTGCCATTTCGCCATCGTCTCGGCGAAGTCGATCTGGGGATCGGTCATGGGTCTCGTCCTTGTGTCTGGGATTTAGGGATGCGCCGAGGCGGTCGGAGACCGGCCACGGCGCCGGAACGCGGACGGGCTAGACCCCCTCCTCGTTCCCCCGACCCAAAGCCCACTTCCGTAATGGGGCGGGCCTCTGTCAAGGGTTTCGGGCAAGTCAAAAATCCCGGCGAAGATCTCAACTTTCACCGA
>NZ_JBIFFU010000027.1:0-31388 GCF_043557315.1 Sulfitobacter sp. 1A12779 | reverse complement strand
GGAAGTGTGTTCACATGGGTCAATTCTCAGTGACAATTTATGGGGCTACCGGGTCAGTTCTCAGTGACAATCAACACTGTCTTGTAAGTCTGCTTTCGCTCAGCATCCATGGAAGTTCGGAGCCTTTATTGCTATCCTACCTATACCTCTCGAAATTGTGGCGGATCGGCTGGTTTCTAAGCTGTTTTTAAAAGCAGGAGTTCTGATGACGCCTGTAAAAAGAGTCTGATGACTTTGGATATGTCTTTTTTGCTGGTTTGCCGGCCTAAACCTAGTCGGAAAGCATTACGCGCCCTAGGAGTGTCGCCGAACATGGTAAGTAGAACATGAGAGGTTTCGACATGTTCTGTGGCGCAGGCGCTCGATGCGGAGAAGCAGATGTCGTTTCTTAGCTTCTGCATCAGCGCTTGTGGTACAACGCCGTCGATTGTGAGCGACATCGTGTTTGGCAACCGCGCCTCTGTGTTGCCATTGACCTGCACCGCTAAGGTCTCTTTGAGTTCCCTTTCAAGCTGGTCTCGCAAGGCACCAATCCGATCCCGGTCATGGTCTATGTTTTTTGAGATGAGCTGAAATGCATGTCCAATACCCGCAATGCCAGGCGTGTTTAGGGTCCCCGCCCTCAAACCCTTTTCCTGCCCGCCACCAAACATCACTGGCGCTAAGTTCACCCGTGGTTTTCGGATCGACCGGTAAAGGGCCCCTACCCCTTTCGGTCCATAGGCCTTGTGCCCGGAAAAACTCGCCAGATGGATGGGTACGTTCTTGAGATCAACTGGCACAAAAGCCGAAGCTTGCGAGAAGTCCGTGTGAAACAGCGCCCCAGCCTCTTCGGCAAGCTGGCCTGCCTCCAAGATGGGTTGCAGAACGCCCGTCTCATTGTTGGCAGCCATGATGGACACCAATCCGGTCTCATCTGTCAAAGACAGGGCCAGCTCATCGAGGGAAATCTGGCCACCTTCATCTACCCCCAATCGCGTTACCCGCGCGCCTTGGGCTTCGAGATGGTCGAAACAGGCCAGAACAGATGGGTGCTCGATCTTGCTGGTGATCAGATGCGTGCGTCCTGCCTCTTTGAGCCGAGGGAACGCTCCAAGGATCGCAAGATTGTTGGCTTCCGTGGACCCGGCTGTAAAGACAAGCTCGGTTTCCTTGCAATTGAGATGGCCCGCAATCTGCTCGCGCGCAGTCTCGACAACCCGAGCTGCCGCTGAACCTTGGCTATGCTCAACACTTGATGGGTTCGCATATACGTCCCGACTGACACGTATGACCGTCTCCAAGACCTCCGGATCAATCGGAGTAGAAGCGTTGTGGTCAAGATAAATCGGTGCCGACATCGCTTCACGCACTCCCCGCGATCAGCTCGGCCGCATCCGCCGGGGATTTGAGGCGGACCGAGAGTTGCCGCACACCACGATCGATGTGCAATCGCAAGCGCGCCAGCAAATCACTGTCGTCGGTTTCGATCTCCTCAGCTCCAAACTCGACGTATTTCAGAAGGTCGATGAAGAGAGGCTGGAAATCTCCAAAGAGCGTATAGGCGTTGAATTCTTGGCCCTCTCCCGCGTCATCGGCTGCGCCAGATATGGACCCGGCTTCAAAGGATGACAACATGGCCATGCGGCAAACGAGGTTGGGTGTCAGACCTGATCTTTGTGAAATGATCCGCACCTGGCCGGTCGCCGTCGATGAGATCCGAAACTTGTTAATGTGCATCGGTCGTCTCCAGAACCTGTGCATCCGCTTCAGCACTCAACACCGTGATCTCCGTGCGCTGTCCACCGCTCACAGCACCAATCTCAAAACGTCGGCTCACATAAGGGCTTATGATTTTTGACAAATCCGGGGTCAACTCGGTGTCGGTGCACAGCATGACGACCTGCGCCGAGCTGCGCGGCACGTAGTTTGCCATCAAGTTTGTACGGTGCTTCCGGTCCAGACGTGACAACGGCGTGTCAATGATCATCGGCAATTCGCGCCCACTTGTTCGGCCAAGCGCCCAAAGCATCGAGATCGCAAAGAGTTGTCGCTCGCCGGCGGAGAGTTCGGATGGGGTAATCTCTCTGCCCTCTTTGCCCATAAGCTTGAGCTGAAAACTGTTGGGGTCGACGATCACGTCATGCACCAGCGACTTCCGCGTGACGAGGCCGCTGAAAGCCTCAATGAAATGCTTAGAAAGCGAGGCGAGGCGCCGCTGAACAATTCGCTCCTCATACTCATTGAGCGCGGCCTGCGCTCGCGTCGCCAGGTCTCGTTTCTCTTCGGCCTTTGCAAGCGCGAAGACGGCATCCTGGGACTTACGCAACTCGCGCTCCAGCCGTTCGATCAGCGCACGAGCCTTTGTCGCCTCGCCTTGCTTTCGATTGAGCTCAGTTTCGACGGCGCCCAGTTCGAACTCTGCTTTCTTCAACTCCTCAAATGCGCCCGAGGCAGCACCGGGACGGAAGTTCTTCAACTGATCCTTCAAGGTTGCACGTTGCTTTTGCAGCTCAGCCAGTTGCGCAGCCATTGTGGCCACCTTCACCCGTTCGTCCGCAACCTGAGAAAGTTTCGCCAAGACCCAGTCCGGTTCCGTGCTCAGAGCCATTCTAGGCCCGTTGCTTTGGCTGGTCTTAGCGAAGTCTTTGAGCTGCGCAAAATGCGTCTTCGTCCATGTCTTGTCGTCTTTGCCCACGGCCGCCTGAAAACTCGAAACAAAGGCTTCGATTGCTGTCGCGCTTTGCTGCCCGCGCGCCTTCTCCAAGTCTGCTGAGAACCGTTCGAGAAGTTTAGGAGCCAGGGCAAAAGGCGCGACGCCGTTTACAAGCGACTTTAACGCGTTGGTTTGTTTGGTCAGGTCAGCTTCGACCCGCTTTAGCTCCTCTGATAGGGTTTCACGGCTGAGCGCGATACTTCCCCCCTCTTGTTCAAAGACTTTCTGTGACGCCTCGCTTCGGCGCGCGAGCTGGGTACGCTTTACTGATAGCGATCCAATCTCCTCTTCAGCCAAGACCAGATCAGACTTTGCGATCTCCAAGTCGCGCCGGAGACCTTCTAAGTCGGTGTCACCGCCCCGGTCCATGCTGCGTGATTTGTAGAGGGCGAGATCGCCCCGAAGCTGATCGAGAATATCGATCCCCAGCAAGGATTTGATTGCATCTGTCAGCCCAGTGTTTTCCTGATCGTCAGCAATGTCTTGGATCTTCTCTCCATCGAAAAAGAAAAGCTGCGACACCCCAGCTGGAATGATGTCTTCAAGATAGTGGTTCCAATCCTCGCTGGGGATATCTTCCACCGGTGCGCCATTGCGTTCAAACTCAAGGCTTTCAATGACGCTGGCACCGCGAGCAGCCCAAGATCGCCGCACGGTGTAGAGGTCCTCATTGCCGAGGTGTTGGCTCTTGAATGCCAGTTCGACGGAGGCTCTGCGGTCCTTTGCGAAGTTGTTGATCCGTTTAAAGAGATGCCGCTCATATTCGGCCTGCCCAACACGCGCGCCAAGGGCGCGTTTGCCATAGAGCGCCAAACGTACGGATTCCAGGAACGTTGTCTTCCCTGCACCATTATGGCCAACGACCAAAACCACAGTTTTTTGCTCGTCTGGCTCGGGTGCAAGATCGAAGCGGTGCTCACCGCCATAGAGACCAAAATTGATGAGGCGTAGAGACTGTAAGATCATGATTCAGTCTCAAACAGGGGGTTGGACGAAGATGCCTCGCGATCTTTCAATCGCGCTTTGCGCTCGTTTAGCACTATTGTTTCGTCTCGCCACTCTTGCTCCAGGATCGAAGCGATCTTTCGGTGAATAAGTGTCCGGCGTTTCAGACCCCGCACAGAACGCTCTGCCTCCAGGAGCTGAGCCAAGAGACGTGGCGGCAAATCATGCGCGGCGCAGACATCCGCTAGGACCTTTGCGTCATCGGCTTGGAATTCAAATCCGTCGGTCGCATCGGCCGGGAGTTCCTTTCCCGTCACAGCTTTGAGGGTCTCTGAAACAGCGTCTCCCCAGTCACCCTGTTCGCTCCGCCAGATCCGACGGATTTCCCGCAGCTCTTCCACCTGAATAAGGTCGGTCTTCTCTCCTGGCGGTGCATTAGCATTCACCTGCTCTTGCGCCTCCAGTAGTTTTCTCAAGAGCTCTTTGCGGTACTCGAAAAGATAGGGCCCCGGAATGGATGCCTCTGCATCGCCCACGAAGGTCACAGAGCCGTCCCGTCTGCGAAAATCTCGAAACTCCCGTTTCCGCTCGGGATTTTGTGTTTCAGCCAGCTCGTCACGTAGATCAAGCAAGGGCTCAAGCCATTCCTCGCCATTCTCAACAAGCGCCTCCATGGCCTTGTCTTTTGTCACAACCGTGCACACCCAGCAGCCAAAGCGGGAATTCCCACAGCTTTCGGTTTGCTTGTCGACCACAAGTGGGCACTCGCCAGCTTGCGCGTTTCGATACATCGCAAGCAAATCGCGGTTGTCCGATCCCCAAGGTGACTGATTTTGCAGCAAGAAAGCCCAGACATCATCCACACTAAAGGTCTCGATCGGCGTGAAGACGAAAGCGCCGGGCAAGGTCGAGTGGCGAGACAAAGACGTCCCGTCGATCTTGTGCAGCGACATCACTTGCGCGCGCGTTGCGCTTTCTGATGACCGGACGCCCAGAACCATGACAACTTCGCCATATTCGGCAACGCGGTTCTTGATGAAGGCATTGGCCGGGTCGATCTTCAAGCGCTCCGTGCACCAGCGAAAGCGTTTTGATGGTGCAGGATATCCGCGACCAATCAGGTTCACCCAGAAGCTATCCGAGATCTCCGGAACCACCTTTTGTGCGGTGATAGGCATGTTCTGGTCTGCCGCTGCCGCGTTGATCGCAGCCAAAGTCTCGTCGATGTAGTTTACGATCACTGGCGTTTCGACAAGGGTGTCGGAGCTCAAGACGAAGATTGGCTTGCGTCGCGCATCTTCCGGGAGCGTACGAATAGCACTCCAGATCAGCTGCAACGCACAGGTTGAATCCTTTCCGCCGCTATACCCGATCACCCATGGCCGGTCGTCCGCTGCATAAACGGTGCGGATATGTTCCTGCAGAGCGCCAAGATCGAGCCCTGTTCTCTTTGTTTGGTTGGTTTCATTATTCGATGTCATGCGACGACTTTCTCCTCAGCCAATGACGCCAAGTAGTCGTCTTCATTCGCTTGTTCTTTTTCATTGAGTGGCAAACCCACTGCCCCAATTAGGACGTTGGCCGCCAGATGTACGGATTTCACACTTCCATCCATTCCGCGCGCGCCCATGACGCGTGGACGCCAGAGCTGGGCGTTGCGCTTGCTCCAATTGATCTCCGCGAGCGGCGCCAGGCTTTCCGCCCACCCATCAGGTTTAGCTCCAATCAGTCTTGCCCCCAGGACACCAAACGCCTGCAACATGACGCCATGCGCATGAACGGTTTCTTTGCGCAAATCACCTGCCGTTGTCGCGCCGCGCATCAGTTTCTGCCAGTCCGGGATGACCTCAGAAACCTGACGCCAATATGCGATCACGGTGCTTTCAGTGTTTTCACCGAACCGATCGGCGTCTTGCCCGGCCAGCCACTTGTTGGCTTGATTCAGGCTGGACAAGGTAAAGAGGTTTTTGGCCCGGTTTGAAAGAGATGTTTTTTCGAGCTCGGTGAATTCTTGGAAAAACGGAATGTCCTCTAACACACGCGTGCTCAGACGCGCCAAAGGATTTCTGCGGTCATAGAGGACGTTCAACGACCCAGATGGACGTACGGCATTCTTGTTGAGGTCTGCGAACATTTGTTGGCAGCGCTCCAGCCCCTCATCGACGAAAAGCACAACCGAGATGGTTTCGTTTTCCAGTTTGGGTCGCGTCTTGAGGGCTTCTTCGATTGCAGCGCGCCGATGCTGTCCATCGTTTAGGATGATGCGCGCTGTCATCGAAAGCCGTAGCTCGCCTACATTTCGGAACTGAAGACCATCGCTGGCTGGGGAAAACTCAAGATCACCATCCACAGACGCGCAGAGAGACGAGAGCGTATATTCTTCGAAGTTTTCCGAGAGGTAGGATGCGATTTGCGGAACGCGGACATTTGACAGCACTCGTTGAGCGCGCAGGTCTGCTGGCAGTTCCTGACTGTCGAAATCGAAAATCTTCGGCACCATCTTAAGAGGAACCATGATCACATAATATTCGGTTCCAGCCTGGACGCCGCGTATGGCTGCAAAATTATAGAAATTACCGCTCATATGACCCCCTACTGCTGGGTGGAAGTCTATGGAAGTCTCTTCGGAAGTCAACCCCCCCCTAAGGGCGTCTGTAGCGGCTGCTTCCTTCTAAACAAAACGTCACGGCCAACTAGCGCAATTCTATGTTGAGGACGAGTAAATTCGGCATCTGGCTCGATGCGCAGCAAATAGCCCAAAAATGTGGGCGGTCGACTTCAATATGAGGGCCGCGAACCCTTCGATATGAGGCTTAGTCTTGTCCAGCTTTCCTCTTCGATCAAATCTCTAATCCGACGAACCGGTAGGTCGCCTCAAAGGCCTTGTTTCAAAATCGTCTCAAACTCGCTTAGACCATCCACAGCCGTCCGTACATCCTCATTGACTTCGCCTCGCGGCAGATAATCCGATGATACCTGCGCCACAAAATTCATCTCCATCTGCCGCTGTTCCTCGGCGACGACGGCTTGAACGACAGGCGCGGTCTTCTTTGGAGCGACATCAGTTTTCCCTGACGATTGGCCATCAGCAGCCTGGAGTGCGGCCTCAACATCGGCCTCGGGTCCGCCCGAATCGTTCGCTGGCGGTGTCATCGGCATCGCGCGCATACTCAACGGCAACGTGCCCTGCGACCCACCTCCCCCCGGTTCCGGGAACGGCAACTCGCCCGTCTGCGCCGCGTGGATCGCCTTGAACAGCCGATCGTTAAAATACTGGATCCGCTTCCCGCGGACAGGCATCTGGGCATCGATGACCATGACGATCTCGTCGAGCGGCAGGCGGCGCGCCTCATCTTCCGGCAACAGCGAGCTTTCCTCAGTCCGTGTCGATTGGCTGCGGCCTTCGAATGGGTTCTTGCCGATTGATTGAGATCGCGTGACCACGGTCTTCGTGGTCTTACCGACCGCCTTGCTCAGCTCCTCGACTGTCTTCTCATCCGAGGGCGTCAGGTACAGCTTCACGCCGGCGTTGCCCTGCAGGGCGCGGCGGGTGTTCTCGCCGTAAATTTCATCGAGGGCGGGGATGGTTTGTGTCACCACGGCCAAATGACCGCGATAGGTGCGCAAGGTCTCGATGCTCTCAACCACGATGGGCATCTTGCCGAGGCGATTGAACTCATCGAGCATGATCATCACCGGCCAAGGCTCGTCTGGCCCGGGATCCTTTTCTTGCATGGCGGAGAGAAGGTCAGAGAAGAAGAGCCTGATCAGCGGCGCGAGCGGCTTCACCATCAGCGGCTGGACGACGAGGTAGACGGAGAAGGGCTTCTTGCGGATCGTGCGGAAATCAAAGTCCGACACCGCCGTCGCCTCATCGATGGCCGGATTCTGCCATTGATCGAGCCCCGAGGTCATCAGAAGCGAGACGTAGGAGGTCAGCGTATCGTTGTTGGTCGAAGCGAGCCGCGTGAAGATCAATTTGGCGGCCCTGTTGTCGACCTCGTGACCCCGCGCGAAGTATTCCTTCTGCTTGTTCCCGCCCGAGGCGGCGATGCGGTAGATTTCGCCTAGGGTCGGGCGCTTACGCTGGAAGGCCAAAAGCCCTGCGGCGACGAAGAGATCGATCCCGCCCTTCAGGAGACCCTGAACCCGGTCATTGTCGCTTTGCAGGAAGAGCGTCGCCAGGAGCTGCAATTCCATCTGCTGGCGCGCGGGATCCTTCAATTGATAGATGCGCAGGAGCGGGTTGTAGCGATGCGTGCGCTTGCCCTCCCAATCGGTGGGGGCAAAGCGATAGACCTTGTCGCCTTGGGCTGCGCGATGCCGGGCCGTGGCCTCGAAACACTCGCCCTTCACATCGAGCGTCACGGCGGAGCCCTGCCAGGTCAGCAGGTTCGGAATGACGAAGCCCGTGGTCTTGCCGCGGCCCGTGGGCGCCACGATCAGCGCGTGCGGGAAGACTTTCGAGCAAATGTATTTCGCGCTGGATTTTGGAGAACCCAGCTTGCCGAGGATGAAGCCGGTGCCGGGCGCGCCGAAAAAACCATTGGACTTCATCTCGCGCGCAGTCTGCCAATGGGTCTGGCCAAAGCGTGTCAGAGCGGACCCCGAGAGGGCGAGGCTCAGCATCATGCCGGCGGCGGCGAAGCTGCCGATGATCAGGTGGATCAGCTGGGCATCCTCGGGGCGGCGATCGAGGATCGCCAGATAGTTCTGCGCGATATAGGCAAAGTCGATCTCGGCCCCGAAGCCTAGATCCTGGTAGGTCAGTACCGCCGAGGCGATGGTATAGCCCATGGCCCCGGTCACCAGCGTCACCAACAGGACGCCCGTGGCGATCCGCGCCTTTCCCATGGCGGCGCTCAATGGACCTGACCCCGCTCGGTTTCGCCATCCACGTCTGTCGCGCGGTGTTTTTCAAATTCGGCATCGGCCAGTTCATCGACCACCTGACGCAGGGCCTCCGTGTTGGCCGTCGCGGCATCGGATTGCAGGTAGACCTTGGCGACATAGAGCCGGTCGAGGCGGTCCTCGAGAACCTTGTCCAGCGCATCGGCATCGCCGGATGTGAGCCGGTCTAGTTGGCGAACGTCCAGCACCCGCGCGATCTCACCGCGGAAGGCGTCGCGCTCCGCGTCGGTCTCGAAGGGCGCGGACAACTCCCCCGCCCGCTCATGGTCCAGAACACGCGCAATCTCCTCTGCGAGGCGGTCGGACCGGTCAAACTGCGGTGCAGTTTCATCGCGGGTCGCTAGACGTTCGTCACGCTTGCCCAACCCGAGCCCGTCGCGCATCTCGGTTTCGCGGCGGACCTGATTGATGGCCTCCGTGTCGCGTATCTCGACGACGGCCGCATAGGTCGCACCGAGCCCACGGGCAAGGTGGGACGGCATGTCCGGATAGCGCGTGCGCAAGTCATCCGTGACAGCATCTGCAACGGGCGTGCGGACGTCGCGTCCCTCCATGATCCGGTCGACCTCGCGGGTGATCGCGCTGGCGCGGGCCGCATCGGTGATGGTCTCCCTGTAGGGCTCAGACCGGTCGATCACATCGCCGGGACGTACGAGCAAGTCCGGGTGTGCCTCGAGATATGCGCGCTGCTCGGTCTCGATCCGGCGCTCCGCCCTTGAGACAACCTCCCAGTCCCGGTCCTCGATCTGCTGCGCTGTCAGGCCCTCTGCGCGCATCTCCTGACGGATTGTCCCTTCCATCGCCCGGACCGAGTCCTCGTGATAGTGGAACCCCTCGCTGACCGCTTCTGCTTCCACGACGCCATCCCGGCGCAACACGTTCTCCCGTTCCAAAAGCGTACCAAGCGCGACATGCACATCGTTGAGAATGTCGCGCGCCTGTTCCAGATCAGCGCGGCGTTCGAGGTTCAGATCGCGCGCCTCGGCCACTTTGGAGAGATCATCTGCGATCCATTGATGCTCGAGCGCTGCATTTGAGGCCCCGGTCTCGATCCGGGCCACCACTTCGGATGTGCTGATCCCCGTGCCCCGTAGTGCCGCGTCAATGCGCGATCTCAGATCGGGCTCTGCCAGACGCTCGCGCTGGTTGGTGTCGATATTGGCTTCGGAATAGATCCCGCCCTCCGATGGGGCCTCTGACAGCGTGGATGATCGCAAACCGAGAGGCTGCATGTGCTGGACCTGCGTCTGGATCTCGATGAGGCGCTTTTCCAGGACGGGACGTTCCGCGTCAGGCTTCTCGGCGATCATGCCCTGCACCCGCGCGAGCTTTTCCGCATAGAGGCTTCTCAGATCCTCGAAGCTTTGATCCTCGGCCATATACACATCTCCTGTTCGGTCCACCTGTCCGCCATGCGCCAGCACCTCGCCCGCGCGGAAGAGTGCCGCGGCAATATCCTCGCGGGCCTCGCGCGAAGCCTCCGCGGCAAGCGAATGGTAGACGGTTCTGGTATTGGCGATCTCCGCCAGCGTCCGGGTCAGGTCCTGCCCCACGCGTTCGCGCTCGCGGGGCGCGCGCCCCTCTTCTTTCGCCGCATAGACCTCGCGGGTAGTGGCGGGGTAATGCACAACCCCGCGATCCACCCGCCGCGTGGCTTCCAGCCGCACGCCGTACTTCTCCGCCTCCTCGACCATGGCGAGGCGGAAATCGTCATAGTTGAACCGATGGTTGCGCCCGAGGAAGAAGAACTCACCTTCCTGCGAGCGACGGTTCAGCACCAGATGCGCATGGGGGTGATCGCGGTCCTCATGCACCGCGATGATGTAGTCGAAATGCCCCGCGTCGGTCTGGAAGAACCGCTCGGCCACATCCGTTGCGATATCGCGCACATCCTCACCGCGCGTGCCGATGGGGAAAGACATGAGCATGTGGGTGGTCTGCCCGAGCTTGGGCTTGAAGCCCGCATCCCACCGCTTGGCAAAGCGCTCGGTGAGGTCCTTGATGTCACCCGCCTCGAGCTTCGCCTTGCCATCCAGGAAGCCGCTACTGTCCACGATATGGGTGGACTTGGTGGTGAGGTACTCGAGCTGGTTTGTGAACTGTGATTTGGTATGCGTACCGCCGCCCCGGATCGCCTTGAAGACGGCTGGCCGATGCCCTGCCGCCGCGCGCACAAGCTGGCTCTGCTTGGCCACGTGCAGCCCCTGCATCGAGCCCCGGATCCGGCTCCAGCCGTCCCGGAAAACCTCCCCGGTGACCGCGTCAACCGCATCATTCAGCCGCATGGGCAAACTCCCTCAGCGCGGCCGTAGCCTCCAGCTGCATCGCGTCGCGACGGCGGCGCAGGAGCAGGTCGATCTCATCAGCGGAATCGAGGATGAATCGCGCCAGCCCGCGCATCTGCGCGAGGCGCAATTCGGAGAACTCGGCCCCCGCGTTCCCTGTGCCCCCCTGCCCCAACCGGTTGGCCTTCGTCATCTGCTTGGCGATCTGCGCGACCCAATTGCCGACCTCGTGCAAAGAGGCCCTGTATCGCGCCATTTCAGCTGCCATCTGCGCGTCCGGAACGAACACCCCACCCGCCGCCTGGATGAGCCGCCGCAGCCCCTCGGCCCGGCTCTCGATCCCGGCGGCGGCCAGCACCGCGTCGAGCGCCTCAAGCTCCGCAGCCGTGACCTTCACACTGACCGCGGAGACCGGGATCGCGGCATCCGTCTGGCGCTCGGCATCGGCTTTGAGCGTGTACTGGATCGCTCGCGACGACACGCCAAACCGTTCAGCAAGCTCAGACGTCGACACACCTTCTGCAGCCTCGCGAACGATCTCCATACGGTCCGCACCTGTGAGACGTTTTGAGCGCGACATGCGAAGAAAGACCTCCTATTTCCTGCCACCTTCCACCAAGGCTGACCCCACCTTACGATAATATACCACGCTGTCAATTATATACTTACGTCGCATTCAGACTTAGTCAGCCTTGGTGTCCGCTTCGCGCCGCGGCCCGCAGGGACGCGGCTCTGCCACCCTCACCATCGGGCGACCACCTGTCCAATGGGTCCCCTTCCCCAGCACCGCCCGAGGGTCTGGCCGAACACGCACGTGTTCGGACGGAACCGCGGGCGGGCGCAAACCCCACCGACAGGGCGGACAGGCAGGGTCAAGGAGGGCCAGATTTGGCTCCGCCAAATCTCTGCCGCAAAAACCGGGAGGCCCTGGCCTGCCTGTTTTTGTGGATGGCCCCCTTGAGGCTGACTGGCCGGTCTGTCGCGGCCGGATCATTCCGAGCGGCGATCGTCCGTTGCGCGCGCAGCGACCGGCACCAAGAGGAGGTCACTTCGGGCGAACTGACCGCCGGACACGGCATCCCTGGAACAGGGATCGGGCCGCCCCAAGATCGTCCTGGGGCGGCCCATCCTCGCCAGAGGATTTAGTCCTGGGGATCTTTCGCGCTCGGTGGGAACATCACCAGCTCCGAGACCGCGACCGGGAAGTCGAGCTTGAGGCTGAAGAACTCCGAGCCGTCCCCGTTGCGGGTGTTGCGGAACATGGCGCCCACGCGTTGGAATCGGGTGCGCTCCTGGCCATCGGTATCGGTGAACTTGACGGGAACGGTGGCGACGTAGTGGTTGGTCATTTGGGTTACTCCTTATTGCGATGAGGATCACCCAGCACGAGGGCAAGAGGACCGGTCGCAAGCGCAAATGCGGAGGGTCCGCGGCTAGCCGTGGAAGCCGTATTTGTGCTTGCCGAAGCGTGAGCTGAGGGCACGATTGGGCCGACCCCGTGCGATCCACATCTATGAGCAAAAAGGAGAGACCCGGATGACCCTTGCTATCACGCAGCCGCCACCATCCGCGTCCGCGTCCCACCGAGCCTGGCCGGGGTGCTGACGGAGCCCGCCCGCGTGGATGCGATGTTCCGAAACATCACCCGAAGGTTGTACAGGTCTTCAGCCTCATGTGCGATGTCTCGACCCCTCGGTTTTGCGCTGCTGACGATGTGCGAGGTGCGCACCATCCCCAGCCCATACCGATGCGGATGGGCCGCACTCTGACGGGCTGGGTAGAGGGATGACGGTGCTGGCCGCCGCGAGTTGCTGAAAAAGTGTGACCGATCGCACGCGCCATGAGACATGACGAAAGGGCCGCGCCAAGCGCGACCCCGTTACGGCCATCACGCGCCCAAGCTGTCGAGCAACCCGCTGGTATCAGGCATTCGCTTCAGCGAGTTGCCGATGTGCTCCCGCCAGCGCGGCCCAACCTCCATTGCGGTGGCATAGGCCCGAGCCAGATCATCGGGCCGGTCCTCAGCCATCGCTTCGATAAGGAAAGCCGCCTGCTCGCGGTCCTTCGCGGATTTCAGGCTCCCTGCCCCATCGCGGCGCCGGTCGGCAATGATCAGTTTGTGGACTGCATAACGCTCCGGGCGGGGCACCTGCACCAGAACGCCGGATCTATAGATCGCCGCCGCGTGGATCGGCTCAGCGATCAGGAAGTTGAGATAGTTCAATCCTTGGGCGTTCACGCCCAATGCTGGCAGATCACGGATGGTCTCATCTCCGAACGCCGGTGTGAGAAACTCGACCAACTGGCCGCTGCCACCCTGGGCCCATCGCCATGTCCGACCTTGGTCAAGAGCTGGCAGAGGATCGAATTTGAGCGCTGAGAACGTCTCGGCAAGACCCGGGTCGACCTGATCCTGCAACGCAACGCTGAGCTTCTCGAACTGCGCGATGTCGATGTCGCCAGTATTGGCCATACCGCCAATTGGCAGACGGATACCAAGCTCGCCTTCATAGAGGCGAAATGCATTGGTTCCGACGATGGTGCCACCCAAACGGAAGGTTCCGGCTGCGGCCATGGCCGACAGGATGGAACCGGTCGCCCGGTCGATGGGCGTCATGCCTTCCGCACGCAAGAGCCGAACAAGCCGCGACCGTTCCGCCTGCCGATCCTTGGCCGTTGCGCGCAGCTCTTCGATCCGGTCGATGCGCGCGCGCGTCTCGTCGCTGTCTTCGCCGATATAGATGAACCGCATCTCCGTCCCGACACGGCGCGCGGCATACCAATAAGCCTTATCCCCACGCTCCTTGAGCGTGGGCTTGCCTTCGACACCGGACAAGGCGTCGTCCTTCAGAAGACGCACCAGGTCGGTATAGGCGCTCATCGCGATGCTGCTGAGTGGGGTCATGCCTATCATTTCCAAGTTTTGCTTGGCATTCATATACCTATCAAAACAGGAAATTGCTAGGCAAAGTGATTTGGAGAACGTCCACACCCATAAGAAACGACAAAAGGGCCGCCCGAAGGCGACCCTCTCTCTTCAATCCTGCGACGCCTTCTTCGCCGGGTCCGCAACCCGCATGACCGTCAGGCCTTTCGCTTCCGCCTTCTGCCCGAGGTTCAGCGCGACCCCGTTGCCGCCGAAGAGCACAACCCCCGTCGCCGCGAACTTGTCGTCCAGCATCTCGTCGTTGCACTTGAACGGTGCCGCCCGCCCGTGTGCGGACCAGCGCGGATCGAAGCGCGCTTGCGCTACCCCGCGCGCCCGCGCCCACCGAGCCGCGATCATCTCCGCCCCGTGCTTGCCACCCTTGTGGCAGAGGAATATCTCTTGGTTACGGTTCTGCTTGATCCGCTCCCGAACCTTGTCGAGCGTGTTGAAGATCACATCGACATCGGTCCAGTCGGTGGCGCCCGAAACGATCAGGGGCACCCCCTCGACTTTCGACTTCTCGGCGGTTTCGCGATCATGCTGCTCGAGGAGTTGCCGCGCCTCGAAGACCGCCCCGGTCTCTTGCGCCCGGATGCTTGCGCGCGACCCGGCTGCCGGGATGAAGGCGTGACCGGTCTCGATCTCGTAGCATTCCGCCGCCGCCTCGCTCATCACCTCGATGGCGCTGACAACCTCGCGCAGCTGCAGGAAGCGGGCCTGCGCCCCTTCGAGCGCGGTCTCGGCGATCTCCGATCCGTCGTGAGATTTTGCCAGCGCGCCGATCTTGTCGGCGGTGCGGTCGACCTCCTTGCCGAGCGCCACCTTGCGGCGCTGCAGGATCGTGGCGAGCCCATGGGCCAGCGGTTCGATTTCCGCCTCGAGTCCGGTCCCACGCAGCGGACCGAGCAGAGCCTCGAAGCTTTCGCGGACGATGTGGTCAGTCAGGACGTGATCTTCCGGGATCGGGAGCTGTGCGTCCTTCTCGGTCAGTCCGAAAAGTTCGATGGTCTCGTAGGTGTTTGCATTGTCGTAAGCCATGTCTGGTCTCCAGTATTCGGTTGTGGAGCCACCACGTGAGTGTGGGGGCATGGCCGAATGCCTGGTTTCCGAATCTGCCCGGGTCAGGGACGGCGCAGCCGCCGGCTTGCCGGGCGCAAAAGTTTTCCGAGCGCAGCACCCGACACATGCGCGCGCTCACGCACGGGTTCACCCCAAGTCACCGGCCCCGCCCTCGCCGAAAAGTTTTGCGATCCTTGACGCGGGCAGATTTGGGGGCCATCCGGAGGATATGCTTCCACACTCATGTGTGTGTGTTTTGACGGTAGGTTTGCCCGACACGAGCAGGCAAACGGCCCGACCGGACGCGGGAGACGGATGGAGCGGCGGGATCGTTTTGGCCTCAGGCCAAAACAGACCAGAGCGCAATCCGGCGGAGCGGCCGGGGAGGGACGTGCTCGCGAGGCGGGCAAACCGGGGGCCTGGGTGCGACGCCGCGGTGAGGCCGCATGGCCGAATGCGCGACGGACCGAAGGGCCGTTCTCCCCTGCGACACACGCAGCCGAGCGGGGGGAAGCCGCAAGGCTAAAGCGAAGAAGAGCTTCGCAACAATTTCCTTCCAGCAAGCCGAATAAACAAGCTAGTATCTCGCAAGGCGCCTATTGATTTCCCTAATGGGAAGTCTGCATCTCGGGTGATCACGAACCGCCTCGAGGCCCGACTTGAGGAGGACGGTCGAACAAACCTTGTGACGTTCCATCTCATCGAAGACCCACAGGACGCCGTGCATCGCGATTTCTTGGCGCTCTGCCTCAACCCTGAGCGCTCCATCTCCGGTAAGGAGAACCCAGCCCCTCTCAGCCGCGAGGCAAAATGCAAAGACATCTGGCGTCGATAGCATAGCTTTCGCCCGCTTCAGCTCAGTCGCGCGTGTGGTTTCTTCTGGCGTAAGCTCCTCCACTCTCAGTCCCAGATCGATCAGATCAGGGCCCATCCATTCAAGGAGTTCCGCTTCATAAAGAATATCTGGAACAACGAAATCATAGGGGAGGTCAAAGAGCCTCGCGGTCAGCGAGGCTCTCTCGATGTCGATCAGGACAGAAGTATCAGAAACAAGAACTTGCACACAGCGACTATGCCATGTGGTCCAAACGTTCTTCCAGTTCTTTTACTCGTATTTCGAGAAGCTCAGCTGCGCGAGACAACCCAATCAACCCCTCGGAGAGGGCACGAAAACACAACCTTTGAAAACGGTCCGGTTCTTCTCGTTCCCAAGGAATGGAATTCGGCTCCTCGAACGGCTCATCCCGCCAACCTCGTTGCTTATAGACCTTAAAGAGGCGCGCAAATGTTGCCTGGTTGATGATCTCCAAATCCTTGCATCGATACGTCAGCGCTTGAATGCTAACGCCAAACCGATCCTTCAGACTAATGAGCTCACCAATGCTTATGTCAGTTCTGCGGGCACCAATCTCCTGCCGAAGCACTTCTGCCGGAACGAGGAATGCGCCAGCAAATCGATTTGCCGCGCGTTCTGAATCGCACCCTTCGGCAACCCTAAGAACCATGTGGCCCAGTTCGTGAGCCAAACTGAAGCGCTTTCGCTCAGACCAGGTCTTCTTCTTGATCATGATAACACGTGCGGAGTGATGCTCTTTTCGACGGACTTTGGCCGCAAGGCCATCAATCCGATCAACGTCCAGAGACAACACCTTTATCCCGTGCTCCTCGAGGAGTTCGGCAAGCATTGGAATCGGGTCATGACCAAGCTGCCAAGAAGCACGCATGTTGCGAGCCGCGTCCTCGGCATCACGAACATCGGTCACCCAGTAGGGCGCTTCGTGCGGGGCATCCCATTCCTGACTCGAAAGATTCAGCAAGCTTTCGACAGCCAGGTACTTTTCAACCATATTGAGCGTCTTGGCTTCGATCGTCGCGATCTCCTTGGCTGACGAACTGGCTGACTTGCGAAACTCAACGCCCTCCAACTCAAGCTCGTCATCGCTCAGCAGGAAATCAACAGAGACCTCGAGTGCTCGGGCAAGACTCAGCAGCACGCCCGATCCGGGCATGTCTTCATTGCGCTCGTACTTGCCTATGGCTTGAGCGGACACCTTGTTCTCCATGGCATCGGAAAGCGCACGGAGCGAAAGGCCAGATGCCGCCCGGGCTCCTTTGAGTCTCTTGCCAATCATAACGTCCTCCCATTGGGTGGTTTACACTTCACCCATATGATTGATATTTTGTAAACTACAACGCTTGAAAGCGCGGCTTTTTGTCCCTATTTTGTAACACGAGGCCAAAAGGAAGGCAAATTTGTAAACCGCCCAATCGCCCCAAGAGGCGTTAGACAGGCAACGAAGCGAGGAAGCAGCCATGAACATACCGTTTACGGGCGAGCTGACACCAAGGTTTCAGAGCATCGTAGGACTGCCTGATAATGCGCTGGTTGATCCAGTCTTAGAAAAGCTAGGTGCATCATGAGACGCATCCTAAGCATCGATGGTGGCGGCATCAAAGGCACCCAACCCGCGGCTTTCCTAGCGGGTTTGGAAGAAGACCTTGATGAGCCGATTGGCCGCTACTTCGACCTGATTGCGGGAACGTCAACCGGGGGTATTCTCGCGATCGGCCTTGCCCTCGGCATCCCGGCCAAAACCCTCCTCGAACTCTACGAAAATCGCGGGCCGACGATTTTCGGGCAAGCGGGGGACAACAGCTGGTTCGGGCGAAAGGCTCGGGACGCGCGTGCCGCCTTGCGTCACCTGGTCAAGCCGAAGCACGATGCATCGACGCTTCGGGACGAACTCCATGCCGTCCTTGGCGACAAGCTCATCGGCGAAGCTGAGACCCGGTTGCTGATCCCGGCCTGGGATGCCGACCAGCGCAGCGTCTACATCTACAAGACGTCGCATCATCCGCGGCTCACTAAGGATTACCGGAAGCCGGCCCTCGACGCCGCGATGGCGACGTCGGCCGCTCCAACCTATTTCGCGCGTCACAAGACGGTGGATGATGTCGGGCTTCTCGATGGTGGCACCTGGTGCAACAATCCGGTGGGCGTCGCGACCGTCGAAGCGATCTCGATGCTCGGCTGGTCTCCGCAGGATTTGCACATCCTGAGCCTCGGCTGTGTCGACGAGGTCTACATGCTGCCTGAATCCCCTGGCAAGGCCGGTCTCGGGTTGAAGGCCCTCAGTCTTCTCATGGACGGGCAATCCCGTGGAGCGCTCGGCATTGCCCGTCATCTGACAGGCGATCCGCACGACCGGACGGCTGTTCACCGGTATTCGCCGAGCGTGCCGGAGGGTTTCTTTTCCCTCGACGACACCACCAAGATCCAGAGGCTCAAGGGGCTTGGCGCCTCGAGTGCCCGGCATGCGAGCCCCACACTGACCCCCATCTTTTTCCAGCAACCTGCCGAGCCGTTCGTGCCCGTGCATCAACTCGAACGGAACGCCGCATGAACCAGATCTTCTCGCACCCCCTCACCGATACCGCCATTCAGCGGCGGGCGCAGGTCTTCACGATCCTTGAAGAAATCTGCCAGGAGCTGGAATGGACCCAGACCCAGTTCGAGAAGGCCCGTACCAGTTACGAAGCCGTCGCAGACTGGTTGGCCGGATCGAGCGACCCGATGCTTGCTTCCCTCCATGTCTACCTGCACGGCTCCGGCGCACTCGGCACCTCGATCAAACCAATCGGACGCGACGAGTTCGATGTCGACCTGATCAGCTTCATCCTCGGTCTTGGCCCGGCAATCGCACCGGCACGCCTGAAGGCTGCGATCGGCAAGCGCCTGCGCGAACATGCCTACTACGCGTCGATCCTGGAAGAAAAGAAGCGCTGTTGGCGCCTGAACTACGCCGGTGACTTTCACCTCGACATCTCCCCGACCATTGCCAATCCGAACTGCATGAACCGCGGCGAGCTGGTGCCCGATCGCAAGCTGCGGGATTGGCACGCGACGAATCCCCGGGCCTATCGGACCCTCTTCGACGAACGGGCAGCCCTTGTCCCGAGGATGACGCAGTCGATCATCGCGGCGCAGCGCGATGCGGCGACGACCGAGCCTTTCCCGGTACGTCAGTCCGTCAAGGGCATTCTGCGGCGGACCGTGCAACTCCTAAAGCGTCACCGGGATCTGGAATTCCTGCATGTTCAGGAGGAGATCGCACCGATCTCGATCATCATCACGACCTTGGCCATGCGATCCTATGAGATGTGCGTCAGGCGCCACGTTTTCGCAGACGAACTCCAGGTGTTGATCGACACGATCCGCCTGATGCCGGTCTTCATCGAGCGGCCCCTAGTCAATGGCCGTCAGATCTACGCGGTCTGGAACGAAACCACCGAAGGTGAAAATTTTGCCGAGCGTTGGAATGAAGGACCCGCGCGGGTCGAAGCCTTCTACAAGTGGCATAGCAAGGCGCTTGCGGATTTCGAATCCCTGCGTGACCTCGTTGGCCTCGACGCGATTGTAGGCTCCATGAAGGACAGCCTGGGTGACAAACTTGTTGCCCGGACCATGAACCGGCGGATGGATGCGCTGAACGAGGGGCGAAAGACGGGGGCACTCGTGCTTGGTGCGGGTGTTGGCCTGACCGCCCAAAAATCGGCCGCTTCGACGCCCGTTCCCAAGAACGAGTTTTTCGGGGACTAAGCGCGATGGCGGGATCGACCACAAGAAACCGGCTGACACTGCCCCAGCAGTACCTGTTCCTGCAGAAGTCCAAGACAGTAGCCGGCGAGGGGGTGCTCGGTCCGCGCCGGTTGGAATGGCATTTTCACGCACAACCTACGCCGCTTTCCCGGACGTATCAGGTCACCCTTGTCCTGGAGAGGGACGGAACGCCGGACGTTCGGGTTGTAGATCCTGACTTGAGGTTGCTCGCCGGTCAACGCGACCTGCCGCATATCTACCATGACCCGGATCGGCTCTGTCTCTATCTGCCCGGAACCGGACAATGGGACGCCAGCAAGCGTCTGGACCTCACCATTATCCCCTGGACCCACCTCTGGCTGATCTATTTCGAGGAATGGCTTGCATCGGACGAATGGAAGGGCGGAGGAAAACACCCTGGAGAGGATGACCCAAACGAGGGCAACCGTGCGTTGAGGCGCAGCCTTCAACGACAACGCTAAAATCCGCTGTTAATCTCATTGTATGATGTGAACCGAGTTGGAACCGAGTGACTGTGGCGGATGGTCGTTTTAGACGTGAGGCAACGGCGTCGCATAATCCTGAGAACCACAGTAGGGCGGTTCGGCACTCAACAAACTCAAGTGCGTATCTACACCCTGTCAGCACAGAAAAAGGGGAACCGTGATCCCACGGCTCCCCTTTCGGTGCGGATCGTCTAATCTCGCGCGTTAGTCATGCGACCAGCGACAGTCCCGCACCCGCATCTTGCTGCGGCTCACCACTATCGATGAACGGGATGATCGAGAAGGTCTGCCCGCCGCGCTGTTCTTCGTTCTGTACGGCGTTCACGCGCAGATCGCCATCGGGCGTGTTGATCAGCAGCGACAGGTAGTCATTGCCCGTGCGGCTGCTTTTCGCCATCCAGGCCGAGCCGACGCGGATCGGTGTGCCCCGGGGCGAGCTGACCTCAATCCGGTAATCGGGGTGGGTCTCCTCGGATTTATAGCTGTTCTCGATCAGCATGAACTCCAGATCGAACATCATGTTCGCGATGTAGCCGGTGAAGGCGTTGTCAGCGTCCATGGCGGTGAGCTCGCCCGAGATCGAGCCGGATTTCATCAGGCCGTTCGAGACCAGCGGGATGATCTCGAATTCACCGCTTTGGGTCGCGCGCGCTTCTTTCGTCTGCACCGCGTTGACCCGGAACGGACCCAAGCCGACATCGATCTGCATCGAGATGTAGGGGTTGCCGCTGGTATTGCCGGTCTCGTTCCAGGCCGTGCCGATGCGCACCTTGCGGCCTGATTTGTTGACTGCCGTCACGTCGTAATCCGGGCTGCGTTCGGACATCTTCGGGCGGTTTTCAAGCTGGATGGCGATGTCAAAGCGATTCGAGTGGATCATGCCGGTGTACTGAGCGGCTGCGGTTTCGACATTGCGGGTGAGGGTTCCTGCGAACATGGGATGGTTCCTTTTGGATTGGCCGGTGCCTGACGTTCTTGCCAACGCATCCGGGATTGCTTTCTCGACCCCTTGAGGGATCACAAATTAGAAAGCCTGCTTTCCTTTCAGCCCCGCCCACGGGTCAGAGCTGCCGTCCGAGTGGGAATGCCCCCCGCACCTCCGGGTGCTACACCCCTCCCTGCCCGTCTGATCTTGATTGGCTGCCTGGATTTTCTGCGGCGTCCTCCGATCGCGCGACGAAGAACTCCGTTTCTTTTCCGTTCAACCGGTGCCCGCTCCGGTCGGTCAGGCCGATGCAGCTACCGTTCGGCTGATAGGTGATCAGGTACTGACCGAACCTGTCCTTGTGGACAATGTAGCCGGTATTGGCCCAATGCACGGTCTGGCCGGCATCGACGGCCGCCTTGATGTCATCGAGTGTCATGTGATCCTCCTCAAGTAGAGTGGTGGGGAAACGACGCAAGAAGCCCGATCTTCCAACCGGGCTTCCGTGCGGCATTCAATTGGCAAAAAGCCGGGTCCTGTCAGGCACTCTGCGCCGCTTGCATCGCGCGCGCCGCCATCCAATCCTTCAGGCCGAGAACCGTTCGTCCGGCGGCGACTTCGGATGCCCAGGCAACCCTTGGGTCGCCGCAGGGCTCATCGCCGACATGCCGGTCGATATGGCCATTGGCCATCCATGGCTCGGGCTGGATCCGTCGCAGCCAGTCCGCCATGCTCGGGATGCGGCCCTGGCAGTCTTCACGGATATGCTGCTCGCCGATCCAGCGCACGGGAATGTCCCGACCTGCGCTATTGGTCAGGGTCAAGCCGAAGACACGTTCGGCCTCAAAAAGGCCTTGAGCGTGGTGGCGCATGGCTCGGTGCGTGAAGAGCGCGAGGTGCTCTTTCGAGGCATCGAACCAATCGTGCACAGACTGATAGTCAGATGGCACCCCGCCGAATTTCCGGGCAGAGCTTTCAGCATGATGAAGCGGATGGGCCATCTCACAGTCCCTCGTCATAGCTGTGCGAGCATTCGACATAGCGGTCCGCATGATCGAGCGTGATGCTGTCGCCCGTGATGTCCCAGGTCAGCGTGCCATAGCCGCCCTCGTTGTTCTCGAACCCTGGGTGATGGTGATAGGCGAGCGACCAGGCGAAGTCGCCAACCTCTGTGGCAAGCGCCTCCGGCAGTTGGACCTCTGCAGGCTGCACGGTCACATCCTCAACATTGCCGGAGTCGCCATAGCCTTCGTATTCGGCAGTGACCTCGCGGATGCCAAGCGCGCACAATTGCGCGATCAGCTCCGCTCGGGTCGCCTTCAGGGTGGTTTCACGCTCTGCGCGCCACTGAGCCGCCATTGCGGCATAGTCGATCTGGGGTTTGGTCATGGGTCTGTCCTCTTGTCTGCAATTGGGGGGGCGAGCGTGGCATTGGCCCGCGCGCGCCCGGAACGCGCAGACCGGACAAATCCCGATCTGCGACGCCCGACCCAAAGCCTGCTTTGACTTTTCAGGCGGCTTGGTCTGCCGCCTTGCTGGTTCCCTGCCCCACGATCCGTGCCAGAATGCCCAATGTATCGACCCCTTCCTCATGCGGCAGGAACACCCGCAGCTGGAAGGCGATGATCTCGGTGAAGCAGCCGAGGGCTTTGAGGCCATCAATCATGCCCCGATCCGCACCACCAAGCTCGAGGCGCATCTCGCCAGCGACCCGGCGGCGGGTCAGGGTCAGGCCGCGGCCCAGATCGACAGGCGCGGTGGTTCCGAGGGCTGCGGTCAGCATCTCCTGCGGCGTTTGCGGGTTGGAGACGAGGAAGCGGGCGCGCAGCGCGGCCGCCCCGTCCTCGCTCAGCGTCCGCCCGATCATGGCCGTCGCCCCGTCGGGCGTGACCCGGTAGATGCGCTCATTGGTGGTCGGAATGTCCTTCCAGATCGGCAGCAGGAGACCGGTCAGCAGATAGAGCTTGGTTGTGGTGGTCTTCGGCAGGGCAGCCGCCTCTTCATCCCAGAGCCGAATGAACTCAGACTTGCCGATCTCTTCCCAGGCCGAGGACTCGAAGCGCATCTCCTCAAGGTAGCTCGACCCATTGGGCCGTACCGCCTTGCGCATCAGCGTCACGATATCCTCGTCATACATCTGCATGGGCCTCGCCGAGATGAGCGCCACGCGACCGGAGGCGCGATTGACCATCGGCAGCTTGTCGGGATTGCGCGAGAGGGCGTCATCTGCCGACAGCACGTGGACCGGGTCCGTCACCTCAAGTCCGATGATCCGCGTGACCGCGCCGGATTTCGGGCAGGTCCAGAGATCCTCTGTGGAGACCTGTTCGATCCTTTCGCCGCGTAGGGTTTCCACGCCGAGATCGAGCGTGCCCGCCGCGCGCGCCCGTTCCGTCTGATCGGCAATCCTGCGCATGAACTCCGCGAAAAGGGCGTTCTGCATATGGATGGGAAGAGCAAGCACCCGGTTCAGAAACCGCTGGATCGGCGGAAGCTCTTCAAGGAGCACCCCGTCCTTGTCGATCAGCCGCAGCGCGGTCCAGTCGGTGAAGCTCTCGTAGCTCATCGCCTCAGCGCGCCCAGCGGCAAGATCGGCGAAATACCCGCGCAGCGCGGCCCGTGCGATCGGGCTTTCGAGATTGTCCTCCTCGCGGAACATGCCCTGTGAGCCGGTCTCGCGCTGGCCCTTGGTCAAGGCCCCAAGCTGGTCGAGGCGTTTCGCGATCGTCGAGGTAAAGCGCTTCTCGCCATGCACATCGGAGGTGCAGACCCGGAAGAAAGGCGCGCTGACCTGGGCCGATCGATGCGTGCGACCCAGCCCCTGGATCGCCGCATCGGCGCGCCAGCCAGGCTCCAGCAGGTAGTGCCGCCGCCGCTTCTGGTTCTTCGCCGTTTGGGCCGCGTGATAGGACCGGCCCGTGCCGCCCGCATCGGAGAAGATCAGGATATCCTTTTCACCATCCATGAAGGCTTGGGTCTCCGACGAATTGCTGCTGGCGGCGCGCTTTTCGATGAAGAGATGGCCGTCCGCGGCCTTGAGGGGCCGGATGGACCGACCCGTGACTTCAGCGACGGCCTCGTCACCAAAGGCCCAGAGGATCTGATCCAGCGCCGAGGGGATCGGGGTCAGCGTCATCAACTCCATCATGGCCGCATCACGCAGGGCTAGCGCCTCGCGCGAGACGACCAGCGCGCCGGTCTCATCCCGCAAGGGTTCCGCCACCATGTTACCGTCGATCTCCACGAGCTTTTGCGCATGGATCGGGAAGGCCTGTTCGAGGTATCCTAGGACGTAGTCCCTCGGTGTCAACGCGCCCTCGACGAGCTCGTCTTCCGCGTCCATCGTTTCAAGCCGACGTTTCAGCAGGCTCTCGCCGGTCGAGACCACCTGGATGACGCAAGCATTGCCCGCCGCCAGATCGTCCTCGATGGCGCGGATGATGGTCGGCGCCTTCATGCCCATCAGGAGATGGTTGAAGAAGCGCTGCTTCGTGCTCTCGAAGCGGGACTTGGCCGAGGCGCGAGCGGCCGAGGCATTGGTCTCGCCAGCGGCGTCATTGACGCCAGTCGCAGTCAGCGCCGCCTCGAGATTGTGGTGGATCGTCCGAAACGCGCCCGCATAGGCGTCGTAGATCTCGATCTGAGCCGGGGTGAGCGCGTGTTCAAGCACGTCATACTCCACGCCATCGAAGCTGAGGGCGCGCGCCGTGTAGAGGCCGAGCGTCTTGAGATCGCGCGCGACCACCTCCATGGCAGCGACACCGCCCGCCTCCATCGCTGAAACGAAGCTCTCGCGGCTCGGGAAGGGGTATTCGGGGCCCTGCCCCCAGAGCCCCAGCCGCGCGGCATAGGCGAGGTTGTGCACGCTCGTGGCGCCCGTGGCCGAGATGTAGAAGACGCGAGCACGCGGTGCGGCCAGTTGCAGCCGCAGGCCCGCAAGACCCTGCTGCGAGGGTTTGGCCCCCCTGCCCTGCTCGGACCCTGCCGCGTTCTGCATGGCATGGGCCTCATCAAAAGCCAGCACGCCTTCGAACTCCGCGCCCATCCAGTCGAGGATCTGGCTGAGCCGCGTGGTGCCGCATTTGCCCGCGGACCGCAGCGTGGCGTAGGTGACGAAGAGGATGCCACAGGTCACGGTGATGGGCTGGTCCGGTTTCCATTTGGAAAGCGGCTGGATGTCGGCGGGCGAACCGCCAAGGTCGGTCCAGTCGCGGATCGCGTCCTCGATGAGCGTGGCGGATTTGGAGACCCAGATCGCCTTGCGGCACCCGGCCAGCCAGTTTACAAGGATGAGCCCCGCGCATTCGCGCCCCTTGCCGCAACCGGTGCCGTCGCCGAGGAAATAGCCAAGGCGATAGGCACGAGCATCCGGGTCATCATCGGCGCGCGTCAGCTTGGTCTGGTCTTCGTCGATGGTAAACCGACCGGGCAGGTCGCGCCCATGGGCATCATGCGCCATGATGATGGTCTCGAGCTGCGCCTCGGAGAGATGTCCCTCCTCAATCAGCCTGGCGGGCAGGCGCAATTCCGCACTGGCCGCGCCAGAGGGCACGGGCGGCGCCACAGAAGCCATGGCGATGCTTTCGACCAGCGGCGTGGGATGTTCCTGCGCGCCTGCGATGTCGATCCGCTGCGGACAGTAGCGCGCATAAATATCCGAGACGGGCGTGTTGTCGCGCGCGATATCCAGGCTCGTGAAAGTGAGCGGGATAGCCGCATTGTCCCGAGGTTTGGAGATGGCGGCAGGCACAGCGGCGGTCTTGCGTGGGGCAAATGATGGAACGGTCGGCCGAGCAGGACTAACCACTGCCGCCCGTTGGACTGCGCGCATCTCGGTCCGGGTTGCGGCCACTGCATCGACATATGCCAAGGCCTCATCCAGATCCTGCGCAGGGACGCGGATCATTTCGCCGTCCTCCTGCACCTTGTCGAAGACCATCAGCTGGGTTTCCACCGAGGTGCCGAGCTTGCGGTAAACCTGTCCCGGCATCGTCAGTGCCAGGCGCGGCGTCAGGAGGCCGCAAGCGCGGCACCAATGCGCGGCATCGCGGTCGTGCGTGAACCCCGGCGGCATGATCGCCACCAGGCGCCCACCTGGTGCCAGGCGCTTTGCAGCCGCAATGAGATGTTTGGCAGCGATGTGCTTGTCGCGGGATCGGTCGACCGAGGAGGCAAAAGGCGGGTTCATCACCACGACGTCGGGTAGAACCGGTGTCTGCAGCAGATCGTCGATATGCTCGCCGTCATGGCCCGTCACCTCGCCGCTGAAAACCACCCGCAGGAGGCGCTGGCGAAAAGGGTCGATTTCATTGAGCAAAAGCGTGCCACCGGCCCGGGCGGCAAAAGCAGCCAAGGCACCGTTGCCAGCCGAGGGCTCAAGCACGGTCTCGCCTCTGCGAATGGCTGCCGCCCGCAAGACCAGCGCCGCAAACGGCAGCGGCGTGGAAAACTGCTGCAGCCGGATCTGCTGCTCTGACCGGCGGGTTTCCGTCAGAAGCCTTGAGGCAAGCAGCTTTGCAGCGGCGATGTCACATGCCGCGCCGTCCCCACGCAGCAGCACCTGGATGGCGGCGGCCTGCATCAGGTCGTAGGCCATGCGCCACTCCCAGACGCCGCCAGCATCGCTGCCATGAAACGTCTCGCGCATGATGCGCGCGAGCGCTGAACTGCGCAGGGGTTGGTGGTCGACCTCCGCGCCGATCTGCGCGAGGGCAGAGGCGAGGTTAGCGTCGGAGATTGAGAGAGCCGGGTTTGCCGGTTTGGGCTTGGTCATGGGGATTTCCTTTGGATCAGGGTCTGAATTCCAAAGGACAAAAAGCCCGCTCTACACTTTGAAGGCGTAGAGCGGGCAATTTCTTAGCGGGGGGCCTGCACCCCGATCATGGCCACTGCTGCGCAGCATGAAGAACGCGCAAAATGGTCACCATCCCAGAGCTTTCAGCATAAACCACGATGTAGTTCGGCCGAACAACCATCTCCCGGGTCCCATCGACACGGCCCGCGCGGTACATTTGAGGGCGTTCTGGAAGGAGGGACGTCTTGTGTTCGATCTCATCTTTGAGAACTTGGGCGGCATCCGGGTTGTCGTCAGAGATGTAGTCAATGATTGCTAGCAAGTCGGCGACGGCCGTGGCTTTCCATTCAAGATCGGGCCCATCAAGATTTGGCAAGGCGCTTCCCGTCAATCAATGCTTGGGCGTCTTGCATCGCCGTGGCATGGGGCGTTGTGGGGCTTGGATCGTCCAGCGCTTCCTGTACCTTCGTCCGGAACCAGGCGTCATAGGCATCCGGATCAGCGGTCAATCCGGCAGGCAATCCGCCTTCTGCTGCCACGCGGGTCAGAAGAATACGCACCGCATCGGAGAGCGTCAGACCGACGCCCGCAAGTGCGTCCGAAGCCTGTGCTTTCAGCTGATCATCAACACGAACGTGAAGCATGGATGTTTGGGCAGGCATGGATAGTCCTCCAGTTGATGGGAGTGATGTATCTCATTTGAGATACAATTTCAAGTCGACAGCATGTGCGCGCGTAGTCCCGTGGTGTTGTCTCAGCGGGAAACTCAGCCACTCTGCCCCGCCAGGAACTCCGCCAGCACAGGACTGGCCTCGCCTTTTGCGGAGCTGAGCAGCTCCGAGCCCGCAAGCGAGGCCTTCGACAGGCGTGCGAGCCCACCGGTTTCCTCGATGCGGTAGCAGCGGCGCTTTTGCCGGCCCCGCCTGTAGTGGGTCGCGGTGACGATCTGGCATGTACTGCCATCGGTGAGCGTCACGGGCGCGGCGAGCCTGATCTTGTCGCCCTCCTCGTAGTCCGGGATCGCAGCCCAGTCCCGGCAACGCTGGCGCCAGGCATGGGCGTAGCTGTCAGGGTCTTTCAGGTCGGAGAGAAGCGCCAACAGGCTCAGTGGTGCGCGAGATTCGACTGGTCCTGCGCTTTCCTCCATGTCTTTGTATCCCCAACAGCCGTCGTCATATCGGGTGAGGAAGACAGCTCCGAAGGTGATCGAGCCATCAGCATCTGTGACATAGGTCGTGTCCTCGACAGGGGTGCCGTCAAAATTGGTGACCCTTGCCGCCGCATACCAAGTGGAGCCGACCTTGCAGGCTTTCACCAGTTCGGTTTTGCGCGTGTCGCCCTCAAAGGTGCAAAGCCGGGTGATCTCTGCTTTCTCATCCGCGTAGGATTTGACGCGGCCGTCGGTGTAGAAGAGCCAACCCATTACGCCGCCCTCCGGTCATCGATTTCCATCAGCGTATCGAGCGGCACGCGGTAGGGCTGCATGGCGTCGAAATCCTCGCAATTGCCGCAGTTCTGAACGATCGCGAAGGTGTCGCAGGCATCCTTGAGGATGACCCGGAACGTGCCGCCAAGACCCGAGGGCACCTCGTAGGTTCCGCCGATGAGATAGTCCGAGGCCCGGCGCACGAAGACGCGGATGCTGTGGCCATCGGTGGCGAGCCGGATCGCCCCCTGCCCCCGGTCGATGAGCGCCTGCACATCGTCAAGGATGTCCGTGTAGAACTGGCCGGTCAGATCGCGAAACGCCATGCGGCGCTGCGCCATCCAGTCGGTATCCCGAAATGGGTTCATGCCGTCGGCGAAGGCAAAGGAGGGATCGGCCTGTTCGGTCGTGACGATACGGGTGGTCGTGCCATCGATGCCGTTCGAACGCAGATGCACGCCATTGCCAACGATTAGGATCAGGGCCGGCCTGTCCACGGGCCCGTTCCAGTTGGGCAGGAAGGTTTTGCAGGCGCGCGCATGGGCGATCTGCGCCGCAACAGCGGAGGCAGAGAACTTGAGAATAGCCATGGGGATGTCTTTCGGTTGGGTATGAGAAGATCGACCCGCGCAGGCGTCATGGCTCGCGCGGGTCGCGTGAGGACTCAGGCCGCTTGCGCGATCTCGCTGTCAGGCTCGGGAGATTGCGAGGCATGCTCCGCCTCATCACAGGCGACGCCGGCGGTCTGCATCATGGGCGGGCACCAGGCGGCCACAGCAGCGCGCTGCGCGTCCGTGAGCGTCGCGAAAGGCTCGGCGAAGAGCTTGTCGCAGAAGGCGACGATCTCTTTCTTGCTCGACGAGGCCAGCGTCACCGCCTCCTGGGCCAGACCCAGATCTTCGCCGAGGATCTTCAGGAGCCAGGCCTTCTTGAAGCGGTTGAAGAGCGCCGCATTTGGCGTCCAGTGGGCGCGGATGTCGGGCATGATCTCGATCTCGAAGTCATGCATCAGGCTGTCGCGCTGGCGGTCCCGTGCGAAGCAGGACTGCGTCGTGCTGGCGGTCGCATAGGCCACGAGCTTGGCCTTCTCGCCGGCCTCCAGCGCGCGAAACGCCGCGAACTGATCGGCGGGCGAACGGTTGCCATCGAGCCAGGAGAGGTCCAGCGCATCATGCGCCGCCGCCACCTGCTCAAGCGAGGTCTCGTCGATCTCGTCCATTTTGGCATGGCTGCGGTATTCCTTGCGGGCATCGATCTTGATCGCCTGCGTGACGCTCATGCCGCTGGCCAGAACATCACTGACCAGCTTGAAGAGCGTCAGATCGAGCGTGGCCTCGGGATGCAGCGCCATCGCGGCGCCGAGGGCCATGGCCCGCTCCGTCTTGAGGTCCTCTGCCAACGAGGCCGGGTAGCTGATTTCACCAGCGTCGGGGGCCTCCTCTCCGGTGGTGTTGGTCGACGAACCGCGCGCGCCCTCCTCTTTCACGGTGTCCTCGGGGCGCACGAGGCCGATATGGAGCGTAATCTTTCCACCTTGCCACGACGCGATCACCCCGGACCGCGCGAGGTCCTCGGCGCTATAGGCCTCCTGCAGATCGCGCGCTTCGTCTTCCAGAGCGTCCACGCGCTCGTAAAGGGCATTGTAGGCATCGTCTTCGAGCCCCTCATCCTCCATCTCGAGCTGCAGTTTCTCAAGCTCGGCGGTGATCTCATCGATGCGCTTCTGGCTCGCCTCATCCGGCTCGATCGGGCTGGGATAGACTCGGCCATAGTCGGCCATGGTCGCGTAATCGTAGCGGACCACCGAATCGGCCCAAGCAAAGCCCAGCTTTATGCGGGCCTCCTCGGCGGCGGCCGCGAGCTTCTCGAGCAGGATGGTTTCGACCAGCGCAGCGTCTTCCAGCACCGAATGCTCTTCCAGGAGATCGGCCGCGATCGCTCCGCCGCGCGCCTCGTATTCCTCGCGCACGAAGGTACCGATGTCGTCGCTGACCTGCACCCCGCGCGATTTGAGCGCCTGACGGACGGTGTAGGCCTGCAAGTAGCTGTCTTCCTTGGTGAGCGCCTCGAAGACCTCGCGCTGCACTTCCTGGCTCGGATGCTCAGCAAAGGCCTTCATCGTGTCGAGTGTGATTGTCTTCGCGCGAGCCGCCGCGCGAATGTCGGGATGAATGAGACCGTAGCGCAGGCGGCCTTTCACGGCAGCGACTGTGGTGCCGAAGGTCCTAGCGATGGTCTCGGGGGTCTGGCCATCGACCTCCATCATCCCCGCGAAGGCCTCGAACTCGTCAATCGCGTTCATCGGGGCTTGCGTGATGTTCTCGGCCAGCGACAAGGCCGTGGTGACGTCGCAGTCGTCCCGGACGAGACGGCAGTCCACCTTGGTTTTCGCCGTGAACCCCTTGACGGCCTTGTCCGCGACCAGCTCTTTCAGCGCGGCATGGCGCCGGCCACCGGCAAGCACGGCATATTTGCCTTCGAGCTTCTGGACAAGGAGCGGCTGGAGCAGGCCCAGTACGGCGATGCTGGCCTTCAGATGGGCGATGTTCTCGGGGTCGTAGGTTTCCGGGGAGTTGCTACGCACATTGGCGGGGTGAGCTGTCAGATCGCCGATAGCGACGGAGACGGGTTTGAAGCTTGCGGTCATGGGATGTCCTTTTCGATGGGTATGGTGAGATCCGCGCGTTCACGCACGTGACCAATCCCCGGCTTCGGGGATCAAAAGGACAAAAGGCCCACTCTCCCTTTGAGGGGTCGGTGGGCCTTCATTGCCTGAGATGTCGGGGAGGAGTCCCCTGCCCTTCTACCAGTCGCGCGCCAGCATGATGGTCAGCACGCGCGTGGTGGTCGTGGGGTTGTCCGGGGTCTCGGCTCCGTAGCGAAAGTCGGAATCCGCTTCATACAGATCGATTTTCCAGAACACGGTCTCGCCGCGGACCGTGACCGACCCGAAATCATGCCATCCCTCCGGGTCGTTTTCGGGCTCGAACACATCAAACTCCCCGGTCGCCTTCACCGCCTCGGCCATGAAGCCGTCACCAGCCTCCATGAGAGAACGGGTAACATGCATCCGGCCTTGGATGGGCTGCGCGGGCGGCACTCCAAGGCACGCGAGTTTGCGGAACGCGTCGTTCTGCGCCGCGATCACGGTCGGATCCGGACGGTCTGACTGGGGTTGAACGGTCATGGACATGGGTCTTTCCTTTGAGAAGTTGAAACACCCTTCCCAAAGCCTGCTTCCGTAATGGGGCGGGCCTCTGTCAAGGGTTTCGGGCAAGTCAAAAATCCCGGCGAAGATCTCAACTTTCACCGA
>NZ_JBIFFU010000026.1:0-32683 GCF_043557315.1 Sulfitobacter sp. 1A12779 | reverse complement strand
TCTCATAAGCAGATTTTGACAACTGCACTATGGCGCATTGCGACGCCGGTTGACGCAGGAGCCATCCACCCCATCAGGTTTGGGCGGTCCTCTGCACAACATGCGATGCTGCTACTGCGAAAAGCTTCAAGCTCGGCGCGCACACTAAGGGCTCAAAGCGGACGTAACGCTTCGAGGCTCTGAAACGCTTAATCGTGGCGTAGCCGCCGAGAGATCGACGGCTGTTGATCAGAGGCTAAGAGCCTTCTCTGCCTCGCCGTGTTCAAAGGCGTCTGCGAGGGATTTCAGATCTTCTCCACCAATACCAAATTGCCGCATGAGAGGTCTCCACCGGTTGGCGATGAGTAAGGCCATTTCTCGCGCCCGCATGCGCGCCTCGTGCTCCGATAGATCGAAGAACTCCGCAGCGGCCACCGCAAGATCGAGCGATGCCTTAAATGGCCCTCCTTCTATGATCGCCGTCTCGAGATAGCGATGGCGTCCCGCTTGTGGGTTCACATCAAAGAGCGGAGAGAGCCGCCAAAGGCCGTTGTCGGCATAGATGAAGCCGTGGTTCTTCAGGTGATCATCCGTGTTGGTGACAAGGACGTTGAAGGCCATTCGCGCCCAAAGCTCATGCAGATCTGCCCGCGCAGCCTTACTGAGCATCCGGATCGCCTCTGCGATCTCTGTATAGGACCCCTGCTCTGCAACGGATCGATTAAGAGCTGTGCGCGCTGAAAAATAAGGGACACGCATGCCCGCCCGCCGATCAAAGCGTCTGATCAGGGCCACTGGATGGTCAGAGTTTTCCAGCACCAGTCGCGCGTCTGGCGCGCGCAGGCCGCATTCCCGCGCCAACTGGAGCGTCGCGATCTCGATGCGCTCTACAGGGCTCTGGTCTCCCGGGGACGAGAACTTAGCAATCCAGAGCACGTCGCGGTCCTGCACATTTATCTTCGGTCGGGCGCCGCCAATCGAGCCACCGGCGCCTGCGATCAAGCGCAGATCCTCGCGCGACACCTCGCGTCGCTGCTCGACCCTGACCGCAATGTCCCGGAGTGCGTCAAGCTGGTTGAGGTTCGGCACCGGTGTGCGATGTCCACTAATGATCCCGCCGTCTCCTCCAGTGAACCGGAGTGCGCCCTGACGCGTGGCATCATCCAACAGAGCAAGCATGTCGAATTCGCTGAGATCGGCGCCGTGAACGCGCGCCATCAAGAGACGCCCCCATGAATCAGGTGTCGCATCTTGGAGGACGGAAGGCAGGCTGTCGCGCTGATCGCCTGTAGATGCCTTGGACACATAAGAGGGCGTTAATCCGAGCGGCAGATGAGGTGCGATCGCGAAGGCACGCGCATCGTTCAGCCAGCTCTCGAAATATTGAAATTCAGAATGATGGCGGCGCGACCCTGGGGTGAACCGCAGCTTACCGATTGGCAAGAGTGCGCTTCCAAGGCAGACATGGGTGACCTTCTGTTCCGGAGATCCCGGGGCCATCAGAAGCCTACGCCTTCATCGTCATCACCGTCAGCCTCCTGGCGTCTATCCGGATCTCGTGCGCCGCCGCGCTTTACATAGGATATCCCCCGCTTAGGAATCGCGTCGACTGCGAGGGACAGGCCCACAGGATCCTCTTCTATTCGCAGGATCTCTGCGAGGGCATCGGGCTCGCCGAGAGCGGCAAGCACCCCGGCCAGTTTCCCGATGCCCACGCCAGCATCGCCCCGTTCCAGGCGCTGGATCGTCTTTTCCGACACGCCTGCGCGTTCGGCGAGATCGAGCATGGCAAGACGACGCGCGAGGCGCGCTTGCTTGATGTTGCGGCCAAGGTTTACCAAAGCTCTCTGGGCGCGAAGATTCGACATTGCTGGCCTAATATGGCTTTTAAAATACAATTACTGGTCATATATGACCTATTAACCGATGAACTTCAACTAACAAGGCTGGAGGGGGCCGATGGTTGGCGTAGCGGTGCAAGATATGGACGAGCTCTTGCCGCTGTCGGCATCCGCACCGCCACAGCGGGTGAGGGTTTTTCAGAGATCACTAACACTACGGCGCCGTGAGCAGGGTCTATTCTCCAAGCCTGTTCTTGGCTTCGGGAAGGTCTTTGTCATAAACAAGGTTCCCGTCCTCATCGAGGCCAACTCCAATCCCAAGGCGCCGCAGTCGTTCGAAAAACGCTTCCTCATCGGGCCCAGGCTGGCCCATCTTCTCTATAAACCATTCCTCCCACTCGGGGTCTGATTCATCCGGTTTTGGGTCTGTCATCCCAGTGCTCCTACTCTGCTTAACCGAGTCTATCACGAAATTGACGCTAAAACCGGGCGGCGCAGAATTCGCCCCAATGCCGCCTTACCTCAGTTGGTTGGAGCGCTCGATTGTGGATCAAGAGGTTCCAAAATCGAGATTAACGGGTGCCCCCCACCCTCTTCTGCGACATGAGTGCTACATTGGCTGTAGCGCACAGGAGAGGGAATGTGGAAGTGTCACTTGATGAAGGTGAGCGCCGGGGCCCAGGAGATCATTGTGCGGAAGAAGGCCGACCATGCGATCTGGGAAAGGAGATAAAGGATGGCGCCCGTCGCATCGAAAATTCTCGGAACGGTGAACGCACCCTATGGTGCGAACCTTTCCGCTTGTCAGCTTGCCGCCGCAATCTCGGACATTGAGGCCGCTCAGTCTGCCATGGGTCCGGCCTTCTCCTTCTTCTCTGAAGTCTCCCCGGAACTTCAGGTGTCTTTCGTGTCAGAGATGGGACTGCCCCATGACAAGGTGCGGCAGGTCGCGAAGCACTTTCAGACACTTTGCCCGTTCCCGTTAGCACTCGCTACGTAGCAGCGGGTCTTCGTCCCAAGCAAAAGGACCCCCTGTAAAACGCGTGGTTCGGTATGAACTGCGACAGAACCGTGCTATGTTCTATCGTGTTCAGTGTGAACCTGGGCGACGGCTCAAAGGAGGGGCAATGGCTATTTTTGACATCATCGTGTCGATCGCGTCGGTTGTTCTGGCTGGCGTGACCATCGCCTATATGGCTTATCTCGCTCGGGTGAGCGGCCGAGACCGACCGCACAATCCGGAGCGCCTGCGCCGGTTTATAGCAAACGCGCCCTACCATCTCCTCGACAAGAATGACTCCGAACAAAATACCTAATCGGCGGCTGTTCCGGGCGGAGCATTGACCCATTCTGGGGGTTCTCTGACGTCTTGATCTGCTGACATTATTCCGGCGGGATATAGCGCTGGCGGGGCGCTATGCCGCTTCCTGCATGCTGTTTATACTTTCGAGCAGCCGGGCAACCTTGCGGTGCGTGGGCTGATCCAGCTTCAGTTTCACAGCGGCTGACAGTAGCTCCTCGAGGGTATCAATCTTAACGTCGATCACGGTATTGGCCACCTCAGTCCAAGCCTTGCGGACGGTAGCGCGGGCTTCGCGGCACGTGCTTGGTTGGAATCGATGGGCGGCAGTGACGGCATCCGTCTCGCGCATGATCTTCTCGGGCGGCTCGATTTTGCCGCGTTTACGAAGGTCAGGCACAGCACTGATAGGCTCTGCATAGAGGATTGGGGCCAGATCCAAGATGCTCAGCAGGCTATCCAGCTTGCGCAGATGGATTGTGAATTCGGCACGCTTTTTTTGGTCCATCTGCGCAGCCTTTTTGGTGGCCCACTCCAGAGTGAGATCGACAGGCGCTTTGCTGTCATCAATGGCAAGGCTGGAGACTTTGGCGAGCCCAATGGTTGAGATGCCTTGATCTTTGATAGCGGTGCGTAGAGCCTCCCATGCCACTGCGGAGGGGTCAGGGCGGCGCACCAGTGCCGCGGCAAAGAAGACCTCCCTCAGGGTATTAGTGACCTCCATTTCCTGTGCACTATGCAGACCCTGCTGTGCTACCCATTCGGGGCTGAGGTCGAGGGGCCTCAACAGAGCCCGCTCAGCCGTTTTCCGAATAGGGTCCAGCGCCGCCTTGGCATTCTTTGGTAGGTCGGCCCAGGCCCGCGTTACAATGCGATAGGGGTCAATTTGAACGGTAGCATGACGGGACATCAGCGCGCGCGCCCTCCTTTCATAGATCGTCCAGGTTCGTGGCTTCAATCTCGATGGCATCTGTGACCATAGCTCGCGCCATGTTGTCAGGTCGAGGATGTCATCAGGGGTTACATCTGTCATGTCGCGGTCGATCAGGAGCCACCAAAGCTGCAGGAGCGGCATACGGTCCGTTTTCTTGATGGTCATCTTGTCCAACCATTGAGGCAGGGTGTCCGACGCCGATACCGGGTGGGTGACATGAGGCAGCAGAAGCTGCCGGGCACGGCTGATATACTGGCGCCACGATGCATTCGTGACACCAGTGTCGCATGGCTGGAGTTGTGTAATCCGTGTCCACATATCGGGCGCGAGCATGTCATCGGCGGTTGGGTTGTCGGTTGGCATGTAGATCCCCGCATTGCACATTGCCTGCCATACCTGCGGTAGACCGTCACGCCGCGTTTCGGGGGCGGCAGCGTGATAGTGTGTTAAAATGCTTGGCAGGTCTAATTTCAGTCGACCTTGTCGATCATAGACCGGCGGCGCTGCGATCGGCTCTGGGGGCAGTAGCCCGCTCGCGGCAATCTCAGGGATTTGGAATAAACGGTTGAAAACTGAGACCCCCTGCCGCAGGCGCTGACGCACAGAGCAAGCGAGCTTTGCCTTGGGTGCCTTTCCATGTCGCCTTTCGCGATCAAATCGGCGCTGCAACTGCTCCTCGCTTAGGACACCCCGTTCGGCGTCGAGGGACCACACCCAGTCAGTAGTGATCTGGGCAGGCACCAATCCGGCCGCCTTGGCAGGCGTGGCCAATCCCGGCAGACACCGCTCGATGTCATCTTTGCCGGCACGACGGATCAACATGCGCAGCTGCTCCCAGGGATCATCAATCTCACCAAGGCATGCGAGCAGGCGTGATACCTGGTGCCGCATTGTCTCGTAGGTCCGCTTACTCGGTAACGTGGCCTGGATAGCTGGATCAAGTGCAGCATAGTCGGCGGGATAGCGGATCTCGAAGTCGGATGTCCGCACCTGATCGATGCCACCGCCGGCATGGCCGAGCAGGTAGAGAGCGCCACGCATCTGGGGCCAGTTTGTAACGAGTGGTTCGCCGGCGGTTGCAGCGGCGTTTCCGAGGGCGATGATATCAGAGAGTGTGTTCATGCACAGAATATTGGTCTGCGCCCCATTTGCAAAAACGCTAAGTTTGATCTGACGTCTCGTTGCGAGCACGACGCGCAAGCGTATGCTCTGATGGCATCGGAGGGGATACATATTCGACGCGACCTTGGATGCGAGCGCGACGCCCGACGCGTGGCCTTTGGTGCTCCTGATAAGCCTGCTCTTGCTCGTGACGATCTTTACGCCACCAGTTCATTTTGACAGTCGCCACAGACCTCCCCTTCTTCTTGAAGATCAGACCTACGTTGAATGGAGCAAGGGCATTAACCTCATCAAGCGATGGCTTGATCACCTTGCTGTTCAGATCTCCAAAAGCCGGGTATTTGTGTGCCTCTACACCGAGTAACTCTCTGAATTCATGCAAGCTAAATTCGGCATCTGTCTTGCGTTCCAGATTGATCCACCCGGCCACGTGCTCATACAGCGAGACAGCATATTTGCTGGAGAAAGACATCAGAACTGGGATGTCGATGGCCCCCCAAACGTTGCTCGTTAAGAGGACTTCGACCAGTTTGTCATCAAAGGTATAGGTGAAAATCCCGTTCTTTTTAAGAACGTTACCGCCCACAAGAGGAGCTCGCACCGGCTCACCTTCTGAATTGATAGTTTTGACATGAAATCCCATGAGCGAGTCGATCGCGTCATTGATATTATCTCGGCCCTTATGATTGTCGGAGCGGAGACGAGAGGCTTCGATCGAATATTCTTTTCCCTTCGCGATGCCATCGGCGTGAGCGTTTTGCCATAGCAACGTAATCGCGCGCCGGGCAGTTAAGGTAAGTTCGCCGTGCCCGCGTATTTGGATCAGCTCCTGCGGCTTGTTGGTGTTGTTGGGATTGTTCGGCCGTTGATCAACAACGAGGGGTTTGGGATCTTTCGACATTGGCATCGCCTGAACGAGGAAAAAAGAGCATCGAAGTTTCGTTTTTCATCGATAGTCGCTCGGAGAACTAAAGAAAAGGGGAGCGAGGTCATTCTTTTTTAGCGAGCATGAAGAAAGAGGAATTTGGGGGCGTGATGAAGATCGCGCTCTAAAAAAGACGAATCTGGGGCGAGGTGAAGCGCACGCTCTAAAGAAGAGGAATCTGGGGGTGCGGTGACAGATGGAGCCTCGAGGGAGAGAGATTAGTGCATCCCATCGTTCATATGGTTGAAGTCTATGAAAAATACACATTAATAACATAAGGTTACAATAGCTATGGAGTTTTCCACAGGGCGGGGTGCCCGTGGAAAAACTTTCTCCCCACAAGCCTCTTTTTTCGCCCCCTAAACCTCTTTTTAGGCCCCATAAACCTCTTCCTTACCCCCACAAACCTCTTCGTTAGCCCCATATTCCTCCATGGTTAGCCGAATAACATTTTGTTTATATTATCTAAAATCTGCACGAACTTAGAAAAGAGAATATAGAAAAAGAAGGAGATCCAGCATGTGCAATACTAACGGACCTCCCCATAGTCGTCGCTCTTAGTTTGATGTGGAGCCGCCTTCGGCGGCACTGTAGTTTGCTGCCGTGCCAAAGGCATGGCGAGGGCCTATGGCCCTGACCAAGCATCAATTTCAGATCCAACTTCTTGACGGATCGTGTGCTGCGACCATGCATATGCTGAGAATGCTCAGCGGCGGTTTTTAACGGTATGTAGATTCAGCAACGTTGAGCGTGTCGCTACTACTGCTTTTCTTTGTCCTTGGCGTCCAGGATAGGCTCCAGTTGATCGAGCGCGGCAGTGATGGCTGCGGCCACGAAGCGCTCTTGAGTCATACCATTGGCGCGCGCCATGGCAGACTTTAGGCGATTTTTGAGGGTCGGCGGCATCCGTATCGCGATCTGCACTGTGCCCTGGGGCTCAGCCGATGCTTGATCCAGCATTTCCGCCAAGGGATTGCTATTGGGCGGCGTGGCTTTGTCAGCTTTTTTCTCCGGGGGTTTGCGCTTCGTTGGCGGTGTTTTGGCGGATGCGGTTTGTTTCGCTCGCGTAGTTGTGGTCTTCGACTTCGCTGCCGGCGTTTTGGGCGATGTGATTTTCTTTGCTCGCGTAGCGGTCTTCGTCGTCGGTTTGGCAGGCGCTGGCTCGGCCTGCGCCTCCTTGTTCTCGACGACCTGCACATCATTTGTCCCGGCGGCAGCTGCGACGCTAAACTTCTTCTGGGCCATGATTATTTCTCCATCTCGATTTCGGCCACCATCTCGGCGATGGCGGCCATAAATGCTTTGCTGCCAGAGCCCATCTCGCTCATGAGTGTCGAATATAGGTCGGCGCTGTTCGAGCTTGCAGCGTTTGGGATCTGCGTTGTGAGCAAAGCCAGCCCATGCTGCGCTGTTACCTGAGGGGCAAGCCGTGTGGCCGTCTGCCGCGTGTCGGCGCGATTGAGCACCATCGCGGCTTCCAGATCCTTGCCTGCCTGTGCCGCGCTCCGGATGCCGCGCACAAGCCGTTTTGCGGCCCGTGCTGACATTGCGTCCGGCGTGACCGGAACGAGCACAAAATCCGAAGCTCGGATGAGAGCTTGTTGCAAACGACCAGCAGCTGGGGGTCCGTCAAGGATGACGTGGTCATAGTTGGCCGCCTTCCTCATTGTTCGACCAATGCGCTTCTCGATTTGAGCTGCAGCCGCAGCTTCAATAGCACCTTCATCGAAGTCTTCGCCGCGCTCGTCAGCTTCTTCGATTAGGTGATCGTGCTCGGTTGAAGCGTCGAGATCGTATGGCAACTCATGACTGAGCGAGATACGCCGGCACCGGTCCGACGCTGATGCTTGCGGATCAGCGTCGATTAATAGAACGCGCCTCCCGGCGAGACCGAGGTGTTCAGCAAGCGCGAGTGATAATGTCGTTTTGCCGACACCGCCTTTGGAATTAACGCATGATAGGATCATAGGATGCCCTCCATTGGACCATTTTGCGGGTTGAATTATTAATACTCAAGCAAAGTTTATAACAAACAGGCAAAAAAGTTTGCAAAATAGACCAATTTATAGCTTGATCGCCATCAATAAAGACTTCTTTGTAACTAACAAGCTAACAATCGCGTTATATTGTTAGCTTGTTAGCAGGAATTATAGCTAAGATAGGATCGGCCTTCTTGGGTGCGCAGATTCCTCAAAACTTGAGGCAGGTGACGATGGGAGTGTCGGGCATCGCTACCTTTTCGATGCGGGAGAATCTTCGATGAGGGAGAAACGCCCGTGCCAGTGCTCTCCCATGAAGTGCGGGTTCCGTGCGGGTTACTTGCGGGTTAGCATCGAACTTGTAGCCTACATGCGGGGAATGTGCGGTTTCAATTCGTAACACCGGTCCAAGGAGATATGGGATGATTAAGCCATCGAAAACAAACGCAAAAAAGGAGCGTTACATGATACTTGATGGCAACAAAATCTTTCAACTCCGGGAGGAGCAGGCGCTGACGCAGGGCGCGCTGGCCGAGGCTGCCAATTTAGGCCTCCGCACGGTCGAGAAAGCCGAGGGCGGTGGGAGAATGAACTTTGGCACTGTGAGCCAGATCGCCAAAGCTTTGGGAGTCGCGGTTGCGGACCTCAGGGTGCCCAAGATGCAGCCTGGGCATCATCAGGGCGGCAATAATACCAGTGGTGGCGCGCACCCCTCTTCCTACGAAGCACAGCAGCTGCGCGAGGTGATTGCGCGCGGGAGCCGAGGTGAGGCCTTGGCAGCCATGGCAAAAGCCGCCGGTAATGAGATGCACACTCAGGGTTGGGAAGACGGATACAACTACCCTCTGGATAAGCTCGACTACGGGATGTTGCGGCAGATTGCCGATGGCACCAGAGCCAGCGTCGAGGACGCCGATCCGGAAAACACTATCGAGGCTTTCGACCGCCTCAACAGGGGGGCATCGGCCTTCCGCCTGCAGCACCCCGGCAACCTCGATTACAAGATCGGGTTTTTGGACGGCTTGCTGGCGATCCAGAAGGGGTTCGATCCGCAGACTCGGAAGGTAGGTCCCCCTAAGCGCCTCTTCGGCGGGGAGGCATAACGATGGCTAAGCTCCCCGACCCCCGCATCGAGATCTGCGCCAAGGCGCGCCTGATCGAAACCCGTGCCCATGCGATTGCAGGCTTCGCGCGCCGCCTCTCCGAAACCCCTGACCCCACCAGCGTCGAGCCGGAGGAGTGGGCCAGTTACTCGCAGTCGCTTGAGGTCCTACTCAAAGAGCTGGCGGATGACGTCGAGATTGTCGTTAGCAAGGCGCAACACGCCATATAGAGAACGATGACAGGCAGACACGGAGCCTGCCTGTCACACTTCATCCTCGTCGTCGAACAGGCTCGCCATCATGTTCTGGCCCTCGAGGACGGTCGCTCGCTGCAAGTCTTCGGACTCGTATTTGCGGGCGGTCGGGCTGCCGGGCTTGTGACCATTGAGCTTGTTGGCGAGTTGCACCCCCGCTGCACCCGGCTCGTCCCGGATCAGGGTGCGGGCAATATGGCCGCCGGTTCCGGCGATGATTTTCCACATTCGGGAATACCAGGCATAGACGGCAGATGTGCCATCGTATTGAACGTAGAGTGGGCGCTTCTCTGATGCTGCTTTTCCGCGCAGCTGACCGAGGTAACGCGGGTCGTCATCCTGCAAGATTACAGCGTCGATGAACTTGTTCCACCAGGGCAGAAGCGGGATGTCGATATCGACACCCGTGGATCCTGCCGTCTTTGTGGCCTTGTAATGAAAACGGTATCCGTTGCGGCCCGGCTCGAAGGTGATCCCGGCCCCGAGGACATGATGGGCTTGGACGTCGCCTGGGCGCGCGGGCACGGCGCATCCCAGTGCGATGGCCGCGGCGCGGTTGCGCAGCGCGTGGCGCATCTGGGGCAGCTTGAGGGTCTCGGCCTCGGCGAGCATCGCTTCGGCCCTCTTGAGTAACTCCGGGCGCGTCCCTGCTGCCTTGGCCTTGGCAAGCTTCTGGGCGGCTTGCTTACCTTCCCTCTTTGTAAGCATGGAATAGGTGATCGTAAGCTTATCCCACACATCCTCGGGTAGTCCGTGCGCTCGTGCAAAGCGCCGCAACTCCTCCCAAGTGGATCTCAGGTAGGCCCAACGGGGCTCGTCGATGTCGTCGTTAAGACCTTTCTTCTTGGCCTGTTCTTGTTGGCGCGTGATGGAGCGGGCCCGCATGTCGGCATAGAGTGCGCGCAGTGCATCCGTGTTCGCCAGGTTGGCAGGATGGCCAGCCCGTCGGGCCGACCAGACAAACATGCCAAGTCTGGCCCTCATGCGACCCAGAATGTCGGGGGCGTATTCGCCTTCGACCTCCAGCCGCCGCAGGGTCTGTCGCCAGTCCATCGGGAGGTCTTCGACCGGGACCGAGACCGTGCGCGTATAGTTTCGCGTTCGGCCCTTGGGGATGCCTTTGAAATTCGCTTGGTGATCCACCGCAGCCTGAACGG
Source organism: Sulfitobacter sp. 1A12779 (assembly GCF_043557315.1). Classification (NCBI taxonomy): domain Bacteria; kingdom Pseudomonadati; phylum Pseudomonadota; class Alphaproteobacteria; order Rhodobacterales; family Roseobacteraceae; genus Sulfitobacter; species Sulfitobacter sp. 1A12779. The sequence goes on along the minus strand of NZ_JBIFFU010000026.1, from coordinate 22,089 downwards.
CCGCAATCTCGATTAGAAAATCTTTACCAAGGCCAAGGTGACGCAGCGCCCCACGCAGATCCTGTAGCGCCTTCGGTGCCTGAGCACGCAGGCGGGCAAAGGCCCGGATGTCGGCCTCGCCAGGATCACCGACGCCGTGTTCGGTGCAGAACCCCATAAAGGCGTCCAGGGCGCAGAGTTCGCCTTCGGTCATGGCATCCAGGGCCGGGTGATCGCGCAGAGCCGTCATGTGCGGCGCTTGCAGTAGGCGCTGGCGCGGAATCATTGATCGGCCTCCATAGCGGCAAGGGTCTTGGCCTGGCTCTCGAGGATCATCTGCTCTGTATCGAGCCAGCCATAGTTGCGAGCACAGACCGCAGGTGTGTTGCCGAGCATCTGCGCTGCGAGATGCAGGTTGTTCCAGTCTGCTTTAAGCAACAGCGAAGCATATCCATGCCGCCACTGGTGGAAGGTCATCGGCAGTTTGGCGGCCGACGCCCCGCGCTGGAACCAGCCATCGAATGTTTTGTGGCCGAGGCGCTGGCCAACGTCTTGGATCGCGGGAAAAAGGTAGATGCTCTTGTTGTGGTGCGGAAACAGCGGCCGGATCACCTTGAGATACCAGTCCAGCACCTTGGGGCCGCTCATTCTGGCTTCGAGAGGCGTTTCGGGCTCGTCTTTGCCTGACTTGGTCTCGTCGGCGTGGAGAACGAAGCTGTAGGTCGTGCGCCCTTTTCCGGGGGTAAAGAAGTTCCTCCGCGCCCCGTGTAGGCGCAGGCCCAGCACGTTCGCCATGCGGATCGGGCGCCCTGAGAACTCGATGGCACAGGCTGCGGCGCAAGCCCCAGTTTGCCGGACCTGAATGATCTCGTTCTTGGTGAGCGCGCGGCCTTCGGCCTCGGCTGCGTCGATGATCTCGTTGGCCGCCTCCATCATTGTCAGGTGCATACGACGAAACCTGTTTCTCTGTGTCTTATCTCGCACCAGAGCTTTGCACCAATCCGTGTTCTTCTTAGTCATGCCTTGGGCAAGTTCGCGGGCATCGCGCATGATCTTGCAGTTTTTGAGCCCGCGGTGCGTCTGATTGTTGATGACCCAGGGGGCATCGGGATCGATCTGCTCTCCGAAGTCATCAAGCTCTGGATTGTTGTCCCACAGCACCCGCAGGATGTCTGTGTAGTAATCGTAGGCGCTTGCAAGAGAGATATGGCCGGGCAGGTGCTCAACTTCTTTGGTGCGACGCAGCGCGGCGTAGAGATGGCCGCGCGCAAAAAGCCCAGTCATGTCATTAACGGTTTCGAGATCAATGATGGGGTGGGTGTAGCCCAGAGCCGGCTCGGCCGGGCAGTCCGGTAGCGTCCGCACGTGGTGGCGGAGGGCCGCGAGCCAGCGCGCTCTCGTCTTATCTGTGACACCATCGCTGTCATCTCCAGACACCTCATCGCGTGTCATGGATGCGCGCTCGACCAGTTGCGCCAGATAGGCGTCAATGTGGGCCGGCAGGGCCGCGTGCTCGCGCCGGGTTGGATAGATCGGCACTGGCTGGGTTGGCAACACGGCACCAATCTCGGGAATGCACGCGAAGTCACGCAAGAAGCGTTGCGCCCGGCGCACGATTTGAAGGTCGCCGGGGGCGGCGAATGCGGCTTCGAGGCGATCGAGGACACCGGCATCTGCCAGATGCCAGGGCTCGACCCCGGCGCGTCGGGCGATGTCAGAGAGCTTGGTGACCGGGATTGCTCGTCGGGGGTTCCGGATGATCCCGCCGTTTTGGCAGTGCAGCTTGATTGCGGCCATGAGATCGGTCCATCCGTCCTGACGCGCCCGGAGCGCGGCCTTATCGGCCGCGACCCCGGTGGCGATCTCGATGGTTTTGCGGCACTGACGCCGCCATGTCTTGTAGGCCTCGATGTCCTGGTCGAGATCGGGGCGAGGATGCACGCCCTTCTTCACCTTCGGGAAATTGGCGTCGAACTCGGCCAAGAGATCGACGCCGGTGAAGATCGTCGCGAGCGGTGCGCCGCCGCAGTGGCTTTGGAGCCTGGTGAGATATTGCAGCCGCCAGCCCTCGGGGTTGTCTTTCTTCGGGTTGGTGGGGTCCAGCGCTTGGCAAGCGAAGTGGTCCCAGACGTCTTGCATGTCGCGGATCTGGGTGGGGGGCTGCAGGGGGGTGGTGGCGATGAAGGGGAAGGCTGTCACTTTTGTTTCCTTGCTGTTTTTGGGTTCCGCTTATGTCGGGCGGGTCGGTTTAGGCCGGTGTTTTCCGGTTAAGTCGCAAAAAAGGTCGAACAGTCATTCGTTTCCCGCTACCGGAAAGGAATGACTGTTCGACCTTTTTCCGGCTATGTCGGGCCATTCCGGTTAGGGGCGCCAAAGGCGCCGAAAATGGCTTTTTTGACCGGATCGGGGGTGCCTCCGGCGTCGTCATTGGCGTGCGCGGTCTGGTCGTCTCCGGTCAGGTCGGGGTCGGCTGCAGCCGAAGCATCATCCGCTTCGGAGCTCGCGGCCTCGGGGCGTGGTGCTCTCCCCCACTTGGGCGGCTCCGGCAGGTCGAGGGTGATTTCCTCGGCAACCCAGAGACGGACTTCGAGCGCGCGGAAGTGGCGGGTGCGCGGTCCCATGTCGATCATCGGGAAGGGCAGGGTAGCCCGGCCTTGGCGCAGGGCCTTCGATAGGGTGTCGGGTTTCTCGCCGAGGATGCCGGCCATGGTCGCGAAATCGATCAGCGGTTTGCGGAGCTCGGCTTCGAGGTCCTCGATCCCGCTCAGAGTTACCGACCCCGGATACTTTGCTCTCAGCGCAGCCAGATGGCTGACGAGTTGAACGCCCTCGGTCTTGTGGATGGCCCGCCAGACCCTGACCCAGGGATAGAGCCTGCCTTGGGGCGCAAGGCCGAGGCTGCGGGCGATCCGGGGCGCGTGCTTGGGATCGACCTGCAGATGCCAGGACAGCTGCTCACAGGTCAGCGGGTCGCCGCTTATCAAAGCGGCATTCAGGTCTGCGATCTTCTCGGGCGTCGTCATACTCATCTCCTGGCTGGGCAGGAGATGAGTCTCAGAGGCGAACTTGAGAAAGATTTAGGTTTGATAGTCGGAAACCAGCGTCATTGCCGGCTGCACCACCACTCGCATGACGTCAGGAAAACATCCCTACTCTCCTCGTGTCTTCGTCAATGAGTTGCAGTTGCTCTCGACTGTCATTTCGGCGGTGGCCGTGATCCATATCCGTTCCGGTGCTGTCTCAGTCATGTTGCACTCGGTCCTCATTTTGGCGGTGGCCGTGATCCCGGCAAACGTCAGTAGCATAAGCTGGCCGTTGCACTCGGCCCTCATTTCGGCGGTGGCCGTGATGCTCACTGGCTGTCCTCCGAGATAGCGCGTAGTTGCACTCGGCCCTCATTTCGGCGGTGGCCGTGATCGACCCCCGGCATCACCTTTAGAAGACAGACTTTTTGACTTTCCCGCATCTACAGAAATGAGGCCAGATCGCTCTGCGAATACCGCCGAGGCGGTTTTTTCCGGCACGTGGGTTGAGTTTTTGGTCCGACGGGAGGTCAGGGACTCCGAAGAGTCCTCATTCGCCTGTCCGCCAGAGCCGTGGGCCGCAACGAACCCACTGGCGACACCAGCCACCAGTGGCCCAAGCCCACCACCACGGTGTCCGGCAAGGCCGGCCACCATGTCCTTGTGAAGGTCATCGAGTTTCGACCCCTTCGTAATCTTTTTCGCCGCTCCCAATGCACCACGCCGGGCAATCATCACGGCTCCGATATCGTCACTGTCAGCGGCGAGGCCGCAACTGGTGCAATTGAATGGTTCTCCAGGCCCGGGACGGTTCTTTGGATCCCGATGTCCGCAGCCAGGACATGTCTGTGAAGTTCCAGCCGCAAAGACTTCCCGCAGGGGAGGCAAACCAGCTAAAGCCAGTTTGTAGGAAAGCATGGTTTCAAGCTTACCCATCTGCATTTTCTTCAGTGATTTTGCCCATGGATTTCGGCGGGCACCCTTGGGCCGGCGTCCTACGATAACACGCTTGAAGCCATCCAGCTTTTCGAAAGCGACCTCGGCTCGACCCGCCTTTGCCTGAGCCACAATCTCGTTTGTCGCTTTATGCAGTAGGTGTTGAACGTGTTCTCTATGGCCTGCCTTTATCCGGCCAGTCCGGCGTTGATAAGCGCGGCCTCGACGTTCTGCCGCTCTGATAGCGTCAGCGAACTCCGTGCCCGCGATCGTGGAAACATGACGGACTTCTCCAGTTCTGGTGACAGAAGCCGCACTCAAAGCCCGTTTTAGGCCACGATCAACCCCCAACACTGTCTCAGGAGTTACAGGTTCCGCCGCAGCCATCTCCAACTGGGCATACATGAACCATCGATCACCCTGCCGCTGTATCTGGCAACTCCGCAGTATAGCCCGTCCCGATAAGAACTTCTGCTCATGCCATTTTGAGCATGCTACTGGCACGATGATGGCGCACTCGGATTTAGACGCCTTCAAAGTTTCACCAGTAGTAGCGTCTATGCCGGCATGCTGTAGAGATTTCCGCCCTCCCGACCAACTATGGTTTGAAACCATCAATACCGCGGATATGCGCCCATTTTCTTCCTGACGCACAAGGCGACATTCCCGTGAGCGGCGAAGTGTCATGGGACGAAGTGCTTGCCGGCGTTGTAACCGAAATACTCGATCGCGAGCGCACCTCTCTTCATCAAGAGTTTGAGCGACAGCAAGATCTTCCAAACCTTGAAGATAATCAGCTTCCACTGGGGGCTGAGGTTCTGGCCACTCAGCTTCATGACCCCCAGCTTTGAGTTCGACATATGAAGACACGGCCATCATCACATCGCGCCACACTCCATCAGCCACGGCGGTCGGTAAGCTATAGGACTTCAATTGCTCCGAAGTGATCAGCTTGCGCAACTCTGCTTTTCGATCACCCTTTTTAGGAATGGTCACCAGAGCCTGAGCGGGGGCACGCAGCTTCGCCATAAGGTTCCAGAAGGCTCCTTCTGCACCTTTTCGTGCGCGCTCCAGAGCGGCTGCCTTCCGTTGAGTTGGCAGCAGTTCAAGCTTGGCTGTTAGGAACTGGCCGATCTCCTACTCCCACGCTGGTTTGGAAGCATTCTGCAACGCATGGTCGTATGAGTCTACAACTGTTCCCTTTACCTATTATAGGGACTTCTTTTTAAGGCTGGAGCCACATCTCAACCTCAATTCAAGAGACTTCTTGATCCACAATCAAGCACTCTGACCTTGTGGGGACCGAGGGAGTAAGGGTGACCCAGAGGCGCCAGAACCTAAATCTGGTGCGTCCGACGGCGGGCCCTGAGCGACCGGGCCCGCCGGGCTTTCACCTTTCGATTGAGATGGTGAAACCAAAAATCATAATCGTGATTTTCATGAGATCTTCCTCCTTCTTGTATATTTGAAGGATTCATAACGCATGCAGTTTAAGCTCAGATTTAAGATGAGGAGTGGGAAGTCCGCTTCTGCTCAAAGGTCTCGAGGGTGATGTCGCGGTCATCCTGGATGCGAGTGGCTTCGACCGTGATGCAGCAAAGAACAGGAAGAACCTCTACGTTGCGTTGACCCGGGGATCCAGGTAACTGGCTGCTACCATATGGTATTTAGTGTTTGCCATACTGAATGATTTGGTATTAACTATATCTATATACCGAATAAGAGGTTTAGAGATGAATGAGATTCCTGAAGATCCGAACGCTTCTTGGGCTTTGATGAATGTTGCTGCTACTCGCGGGTTGCGAGAGATGGGTTATGATATCAGCCGCATACCTGGTCGAGGCCGCTCGAATATGTGGCATGCGGAGAAAGCCGGAGTAACTATAACGGTATCTGTCCGCACTACTCGAGACCGATGGATTGCATTCCCTCCTCTTGACGGAGGCGCCCGATGGAAGACACTCGACGATGCGGATGCAGTGCTGGTAGCTACCGTAGATGAAAAAGAAGATCCGAGCAGAATTGATGTATATCTGCTCGATGCTGAAGACGTTAGGAAGCGTTTCGATGCGGCCTATGCTGCCCGAATTGAGGCGGGTAATCAGGTAGCAGACAATTTTGGAATGTGGGTTGGGCTTGATCACGATGATCGAGGACTTCCAGCGAGTGTTGGCTCTGGTCTTACTAAGGACCTCGAGCCTTTTGCGAGCTACGCGATTTCAGACTTGGCCGACAAGCAGGACACACGGGCTCATGAAGACTTAGAAAGCGTTTCGGATGACTCCGTAACAATCGCTGAACTAATGAGAGAAGCCAAAGCGGCAATCGCAACGATCGCTGGGGTCAGCCAAGAGGCGGTGAGGCTCGAATTGAAGATTGAGATGATATAGCCGGGAATGTCAGCAAATCGTGTTCGACGGGCTTAGCATGATCCGTCAAGCTGTCTCGCTGGCCGCCAGAGATGCCCTGGCCCTGAGGGCCTTGAAAGTCTTCTCGGTGATGGGCTCGCCTTGCGCGCTTGCGCGCCCCTCATCGAGAAGAGATCGCAGCGCCTGCCGGTCCAGATCCCGGCGGATTAGATCACGAACATACTCACTGGATGTGCCGTAGCCGCGCGCTACCGTCTGAGCGTCCACTGCGGAGCGCATGTCATCGGGCAATGAGATGTTCATAGTGGCCATCCTCATAAGATGAGCACTATGGCAATTTTCGTCAATGCGAGTCAGGCCTTGATCGCCAATGTCCCAAGCGAGGGGGCGCGCTGATTTCTGATGATCTCTTCTCGCCCGGCATCACTCATATCGAGGTTCGATGCTGGTAGTGCGGCCATACGGTGACACGAAGTCCCTGCGACGTGCCTGAGGGCATTGCTCAGCATGAGATCGAGATCCGGTCTGTCTGCATCTGTCGGACGGGTTTGCTTGGAAACCCCAATGACTCTTACGAGGTTTTCAAAGGCTCAGCGGGCTGAGGTTGCGCTATACGGGCATTGCGCAACCTTCTCTCTCTCTCTGGATGGGGTTAGTGACCAGTTCCTACGGGAAAGACAGGCTAATTACCCAATTCCACCGCGGTATCCATGGGTATCTGTGGAAGGATACTGGCACTCGTAGCGCCTAAGCCGTCAGATGAAGATGAGGCCTAAGTGCAGGCCGGCCACAGGCGTCTTAGGGCCCGCCATCGGACGCACAGATTTAGGTTCTGGCGCCTCTGGGTCGTTTTCCTTGCACTGTCACCATTAGAGCTACGGTGCCGGAGGTTGCAGCACACGGGCATCGCGCAACCTTCTACTCTGGCTGTAACGAGATCGCAGTTAGGAACATCACCTACTTGGGCTCGATTCCGATAGGGGACGATCGTCTCATAAAGCCTTTTGGCGGTTCCGTTTGACGATATCGGAGACGGTGTTTTTCGAGATACCGAGATCTCGGGCAATCCAGCGGTATGACCGGCCGTGTTCGATGGCCTGAAGCACTTTTGGAGCAAGCTTATCGGATTTTGGTCGTTGGCCTGGCTGTCGGCCAAGCTTCTTGCCGCGCGCCCGTGCGGCGGCGAGGCCAGATTTCACGCGCTCGCTGAGGAGGTCACGCTCGAACTGCGCGATCCCGGCGAGCATGGTGGCCATCATGCGCCCGTGCGGTGTGTCGAGTTCGAAGGTCATACCATTCATGGCCACAACCGAGACTTTCCAGCCTGCGAGCCTGTTCAGCGTATCCAACAAGTCTTGTGTGGACCGCCCCCATCGGGAAAGTTCGCTGACCAGGATCGCGTCAATTTGTCGGGCTTGTGCAAGATCGAGCAATCGGTTGCGCGCGGTGCGATTAACGCTGGCCCCGGAGGCCGTCTCTTTGAAGACGCCAACCACGTCGTAGCCGCCACGTTCCGCGAAGGCTGTCAGTTCGGTGGCCTGCCGCTCGCAGGACTGGTCCGAGGTCGAAACCCTCGCATAAATTGCTGCGCGCTGTCCCAGTTGAACCCCCTCGGATTTTGACCTCGCAAACCATTGATTTTTCTGGTGCGAATTTTGTCCATAATAGACTAATGACTAACAAGGACAATCTCGCATGCCAAGACGCTCTATTCTGACCGCGCACCAGAGGTCAGTGCTTTCGATCGGTCGACAGATAAAGTCACCATCCACTACTGGCGGACGAAGACCTCGAAGTCATTTGAACCCGTCGCTGATTAGAACAATTCGTCGATCCGTTTCTGGAACTTAGCGCCAGTTTGACAACGGGCATAACGAGAGAGTTACTGATTAGGACTGAGATCATCTCCAGCGACATGGATATAGGCTTCCAGCCCACATGCGAGATAGCAGAGTTCCACTCGATGCGGCGGAGGAAGGGCACCACGGCGCAGTAGCTGGGTGCCAAACCCCACATGCTCAGGCTTCGCCACCGGGGGGCCGCCGTGCTCCTTCCAGTGCAGCTCCAGCGTCCCATCTGCGGTGCTGTGCCAGCTTACATCGATACCGCCAGCCGGGACCGAAAGCGCGCCATGCTTGACGGCGTTGGTGGCAAGTTCATGGAGCGCCATGGCAAGGCCGGAAATCGCCTTGTTCGGAACGGGCACCGGCGAGCCCTCGATTCTGATTTTACAGGTCTCATCTTGGAAGGGAGCCAGAACATGATCGACAAGCTCCGAAACCGCGATAGCACGGGTTTCTTTTCCGAACATCAGATCGGTGGCTGCCGACATCGCGCGCAGACGCGCCATAAAGCTTTCGTAGTGCGCGTCCCGGGCCCAGGTTCGACCGGCGATCGCTCCCATCAATGCTGCCAGGTTCTTCAGCCGGTGGCGAAGTTCATCGGCGACAGTTGCGATGCGCTCCTCCTGTCTTGCCTGTTCCGTGATATCGAACACCACCCCGATAGCACGTTCCCGCCCGGTATGATCGACCGGCGCCAGCGCGGCCCTGAGCAGAAACACTCGTTCCGATCCATCAGGAAACACATGACGCACCTGTGTCTGAAGCTTGTTCTCACCACTTGCCCGCGCCTCCGCTCCTGCCTTTGCGAGGCGCTCGCCCTCGCCTGGAGCATAGCGCGCCCGGAAATCATCCGCAGCGGGCTTGGCATCGTCCGGGAAACCGTAGAGCCGGTTCAACTCTACCGAGGACGTGACGGTGTCGCTCTCGAGATCGATCTCCCAGACAGCCATCTGGGCGGCATCGAGTGCAATACGCAGCCGTGCCTCGCTTTCATTCAAGGCGCGCCGCATTTCCTCCCGCTCGGTGATATCCTCGATCGAGCCGCTGTAATGCACGGCCTGGCTCTTGCCCTCGACCTCGGCAAACTGCGCAACGCCATGAGCTCTCACCCACCGAAGTGCACCGGTGTCAGGACGCGTGATCCGGTAGACATAGCTCTCCTGTGAGCGGTTCTCCGGATCGAGGGCGCGCTCCAGCGCGGCAAGCATACCGGCAGCATCATCGGGATGGGTTAGCGAGCGCACTGTGGCGAACGTTGCTGGCTCATCTTGCGGAAGACCCTGAATCTCTCGCGCAAGGGAAGAAAAGTAGATCTCGTCCGACCGAAGATCCCAGTCCCAAACACCAACTCCTGCGGCGAGGCAGGCAAGTTGATAGGGATCGCTGCTGCGGGGTTCCGACCTCTCTTCGTTTTGCATGTGTGGCATATCCTTATTTCCCACCACCGGCCACTTTGAACAGGAAGCCAAGAATGGGCAAGCGAAACGCTTTGGTGACAACATGACGTCTGCTTAACAGCCGCAGCCTATTCACGTTATGTCAAAAGACGTAGTTATCCCGTCTAAGTTGCTGGGCGGGCTTAAAGTTTTCGACTGAGGTTATGGCGGCGATCCGGCAGCGGACAGGTTTCAAGGAACAGCAGCACTATCGGAACTCGCCCAGATAACACACACTCAATGTATGCTGGAAGATTTATCCCCTTGGGTCATTGCCATTGGAGCGTCAGGAGCTGAAGGGCTCGATGATCTTCGATCCCTGCTTGCAGAATGGCAGGAGATCAATGCCATCGTAATGATCGTCCTGCACCGGCCTTGGGAGAAAGACACTCATCTACGGCAAATATTGCAACGTTCGACGCACATGCCAGTGCAGATCGCGGATCAAGGCCAGCAGTTGCGGCCCGGCTGTATCTATATTGGGGAGCCCTCCCGCCATCTGTGCCTTCTATCGGATAGCATTAGTATTTTGATATCCGATCCAAAACGGGCGCACCGAAATCGGACGGTTGATCTGCTGTTCAACTCCCTCGTCGTATTGGGAGGCCAGCGGACCATCGGGATTGTGCTATCCGGGTCACTTGACGACGGTTCACGGGGTCTTGCTGAGATCCATGATGCGGGAGGCTATACAATGGTCCTCAGAAGGGAAGGACAGCGTCGGCCCGGCATGCCGGAGAATGCGAGAGCATACGATGGTCCCGTCGATGTCATGGGCGATGTGTCTGCGATCGCCAAAGCGGTGAAGGGTCTTCTGACGAGCGCACCTCGGTCCTCTTGAGCCGTCCGAGCGCCGAGAGCTATCGGTCCGTCTGCTGGGCATCCATCCATCCGAGCGCAGCCCGCCGGAGCACGTCCTCATAGGTCCGGAGCTCGGGCCTTTTCATGCAGGTCCCGGTGCGCATGCGTCCGGCCTGCGGCTTGCGCGTCGCGGACCATGCGTTCGATGAGCGTGGCCCGCTCGCCCACAATACGCAGTGCCACGCGGACCGCCTCGTCGAGAGATCCTTCTTGCTCCTTGGCCAGCGCCTCGGCCGTGTAGCCGTGCCCCACCTGACAACGAAACCGCAATGGCGGTTCCTTGATCGCCGAAAGCACTCCAGCACAAGATGGGCAGGTGATCGGCACAGGGAGTGGCGATTTCGGCACTCGTCGGGCTTCGACATGGACGCCCGAGAGCAATGTCGACTTCGAGTTCAAGTGCTCTCGATGCCTGAACCTCCGGCCCAGGGGGCTGCTGTGCCAACATCGAGAGAAGTGGAGCGAGTTCGTCCGTTGGCGCTCTGTAATCGATGTCGCTCGCCTCCAGCGCACCAAATGGCATGTCTGGCGCCTCTGCATCAGATGGGTTCTGAACGACTGTGATACCCCCGCGCTGCCCGATAGCGGCCAGACCAGAGGCCCCGTCGTTTAGATGTCCGGTGATAACCAGTCCGATGGCCCGAGATCCGTAGGATAGAGCAACGGAGCGGAAGAGGGCGTCCACAGCGGGCCTGGCCATATTTTCGCGCGGGCCGCGCCCCAATCTTATCGCCCCGTCCATAACGAGAAGGTGTCGATCTGAGGGCGCAATGTAAACATGGCCGGGTTCGACCGTTTCTTCATCCTCGGCTGTCGTAACCGGAAACGGCCCACACCCTTCAAAAGACTTGGCAAGCAGATTGCGCCCCTGCGCACCGACATGGATCACGATAAACACGGGCGCAGGGAAGTCCGCCGGTAAGGCGGCAAGGATGCGCTTGAGGTCCTTCACCGCACCAGTGGAACCGCCGATTGCGATAGTTCGATGCTCAACAACCATATTGGCAAACCCCCGGCGTCAAGAAACGTTCCTAACCGACCGGCCAGCTTCCGCCGGACACTGCCGCACATGCTCGATATCGTCGGAGGCGGGTTGGCTCTCATTTTAGGCGCGAGGCTGATGGCACTCTTAAAGGCCGCCTCCGGCGTATCTCGTTCACAATGACCTCCAAAGCCGTAGCATGAGAAGTGAGGACAGCTTCTGGAGGACCTGATCATCTAATTTTCCAATCTTCCATTTTCTAAGTATCTGTTTTCATTTGGTTCCTACAGGAACCGGATTTCTCATCCGCCGTCGTAGCCGACGACGCCTGCCCCGTATTCAAGACATAAAGTCAAACCGAGCCTTGGCGAAAATCCTAAGCCATTGATTTCGTTTGGTTCCTACAGGAACCGGATTTCTCATCCGCCGTCGTAGCTGGCGACGCCTGCCCCGTGTTCAAGACACAAAGCCCAAACCGAGCCTTGGCGAAAAACTTAAGTTATTGATTTCATTTGGTTCCTATAGGAACCGGATTTAATTAGCTCACTATGCGGTCGCCAAAGGGCCGCTTAGAGGCAGATCATCCATCTTCTTCATCTAACGGATTGTGCATCACAGCACGCGGGCAATAGGGGATGCCCACACTGTCAAATCCTGTTCTGGAAGCTCGGATTCAGCAGGCCGCCGAACTTCTGGTTCTCCCGATCTGTTAAATTTGGGCGTATATGTCCATGTGCGCTGGCTATTCTTCTCGATCATGATCGGGGCTCGGCGCCGTGTCATCTGTGCCACCGGTAGTCGGTCCGGAAAGATTCTATTTTTTGAATCTGTCGAACATGACCACCTTGTTCCTATCACCATAGGAGCCAAGCATTTTGACGAAGATTTCTGACACCGACACCACCATCTTCCACGCAGCGGACGCCGGAGGCCTGGTAAAGGCCACTCAAGAGACGATCTCTGCCCTGCACCGGCACGGTTTCACCGAACATGCGGCGGTGATCCGGCGCGCCACAGCGCAGTTCGTCGCGGGCCGTTCACTGGTGGAGGTCGGGACACTGCGCCGCTGGTGGGCTCTATTCGATCATGCGTGGGACCTTTTGGCCAATAGTCCGATTGACGATCCTTGCGTCGCTGACGAGACCGCTGACATTGCCGCCTCCTACATTTACTGCGAGCTCGTCGCTCTCGGGATCAATCCCAGTAAGGACGACGTGAATACAGTGCCTACATGGTCAATCACCTATGCTGACCTCAATGCTGACCTGAACAATGCTTATGAGATCCTGACTACCCTGCCCCGGCTGACCGACCCTGCACTTGAAGCGCGTGTTAACCAGGTGGCGGAGCTGCTGGACCGGCTTACCTACGACATCTGCGCAGACACACAGGAAGAGTTTGAGGGAGAAACCCTCGCGGCCGCTGTATTGGCGGCATGATGGCAATGGCGTATGTCGATCAGATATGACCTCCACCATTGATGAACTGTTCTCACCCGGCATCACTCACATCGAGGTTCGATGTTGGGAGTGCGGTCATACGGTGACCCGCAGGCCTGGCGATGTGCCCGACGGCATTACCCAACACGAGTTCGAGCGCCGGTCTGTCTGCAAGTGCGGCACAGGCTGGCCACAGGTGTCCCGGTTTCCCAGGAAGAAATCGACATCGATGTGATAAGCTTCACGCGAGGGAGGCAACATGAAACCCAAGGCGCCCAGATTTTCGTTCAAAGACCGCGCAGCTGAGAAAGCCGCCGCGCGTGCGCGCGATGAAGAACTACTTCGCTCTGGTCAGGTTTCACACGCTGATATGGCACGCGCTAACGGCGGTTCCCTCCGAGGGGCGCGTTACAAAGGCCCATCAAAGCGCATTCAGGCACTCGCTGCGTCCCAGCCGTCAGAGGACGACAGCGCCTGACCTGTGGCGTCATGACGATGAAGAGGAAGATGCCGAGCTTAATACGCTCTGCCATGCGCGGCATGACACCCGCAATGAAACTGAAAACAGCCGCCTGAACTCTACGGCTGGACCCCATTAAAAATGGGGGGATTACCGGGATACGCGGTAGACTATCGCAGGCAGCTTGTTTTACTTGCGGTTTCTAACAGCGCGCCGCATTGCCCTGTAAGCTGGACTCGATAGTTCAAAATCCTCTGGCAAGCCCCATTTAGCGCGATATGCTTCCGGTGTCATGTCATGCTTCTGGCTAATATGGCGACGCAGAGTGTTCACCTTCTCACCACATTCAAGACAGGTAATATGGCGGTAATCACTCTGCTCGTCGCCCTCCATCAGGCCGTTGTTCGCCAAGCGATGGGCTGTTGGGAGATAAATGGTAAACTGGGTTCCTTCATTGAGGCCACTGGACAGAGATATGGTGCCCCCCAGCAACTCGATCTCACGTTTGATGATGTTCATCCCAAGCCCGGTCCCTCCCCCTTCCCGGGCAGTTCTCGGATCATGGCCCTCAAACTCATCAAAAAGCCTGCTTTGCAGATTGGATCCCATACCGGCTCCGGTATCACTTACACAGATTATGACAGAATCCTCCTGCGAGGTTGTTTCTACTGTCACTTGGACTTCACCACCGGCTGTGAATTTGATCGCATTTGATACGAGTTGGTCCACTACGTTTGTGAGAATGGCGACATCGAACAAGAAGATCATATTGTCTATGGCCTGACTATTCGAAGTCAGAGCTATCCCCTTGGCGTGGGCGGCCTCGAGGTTTCGGGCGACGACATCTTCGATCACATCAGTAAGATCAAAAGATTCTGCTGTAATGGAAGCGGTAGCCGTGTCCAACTCTGCGATACGCATCAGATCCTCCGTGAGGGCGCGCAGGCGAGACGTATTTCGCTCAATCACCTCGACCAAGCTTTTGGCCTTATCGTCCGTCGAAATAGCACTGAGAAGGCGCGCGGCTCCAGAAATTGCGCTTAAGGGGGTCCGGACCTCATGGTTTGCATGCGACAGAAAACTCGCTCGGGTCAACGCCGCTTTTTCAGCAAGAAGCTTAGCCCTTGCACGGTCTCTTACCGCAGAAGCCAAATAAAGTTGGTCGTCCGCGATCGAAGCCAACTGCATCAATATTTCCACTTCCTGCTCAGTCCATGTTCGCGGACGTTGGTCCATGCAGCAAAGAGCACCCAGCGGTTTGCCTCGCTCGCCGTGAAATGGGACGCCCAGATAGCTTATGATGCCAAACGCATCTATTGCCGGATTGTGCATGTGGAGTGGATGCTCTCGAGCGTCCGCCAAATACAAAAGGGCGCCGCTGTCTCGCACGTGTTTGCAAAAGGAGTGGCTGAGCGGCGTTGACCGAGTGTGACGCAGCTCGTCCGGCACCCCAACGGCAGACTTCAGCAATTGGCGATCTTCCAGATCGTCAATGACTGTGAGCAGTGAAACAGGTGCCTTCAAAAGCCTTGAAGCCAAATGTGTGATTTTGTCGAAGCGGATATCCGTTTCAGCAAAAGATAAGCCAAGCCCCGAATAGGCCAATGCGTCGTAATTCATGAGGAAGAACTCTTAGTTGGACTGGCGTGCAAAAACAGCGCCCAAGACTGCATGCAAATGCATGAAGTTGCCAAATGGGGACGCTGGCCTGTTTGCACAACTCCGGATTCACTGCTCATGAATGAAATTGCTGCGGTGCGGCGGAAAAATGCTTAAACGAAGACTTGCTTTGAGCAAAAGTTGGCCTAATTTATTACGCCCAAAAAATGGGGAGTGATTAAGGCCGCAGATCTCGCCGACACGGAGGCCGTCATATGAAGCAAATGAACGGCAGGCTGGCGCTGCACATCTGTGGTCCAACCTGTGAAATTGCAGATGACGCACAAACGGCTGGTTTGATGACGCCGCTCTCGGGAGATGAACCCGCCTCAAAGCTCCGCTTAGGCCGCTCTCTCCCGCGTGATTTCGGAGGTTGCACCACACGGGCATCGCGCAACCTTCTACTCTGGCTGTAACGAGATCGCAGTTAGGAACATCACCTACTTGGGCTCGATTCCGATAGGGGGCGATCGTCTCACAAACCCTTTTGGCGGTTCCGTTTGATGATATCGGAGACGGTGTTTTTCGAGATACCGAGGTCTCGGGCAATCCAGCGGTATGACCGGCCGTCTTCAATGGCCTGAAGCACCTTCGGAGCAAGCTTATCGGATTTTGGTCGTTGGCCTGGCTGTCGGCCAAGCTTCTTGCCGCGCGCCCGTGCGGCGGCGAGGCCAGATTTCACGCGCTCGCTGAGGAGGTCACGCTCGAACTGCGCGATCCCGGCGAGCATGGTGGCCATCATGCGCCCGTGCGGTGTGTCGAGTTCGAAGGTCATACCATTCATGGCCACAACCGAGACTTTCCAGCCTGCGAGCCTGTTCAGTGTATCCAACAAGTCTTGTGTGGACCGCCCCCATCGGGAAAGTTCGCTGACCAGGATCGCGTCAATTTGTCGGGCTTGTGCAAGATCGAGCAATCGGTTGCGCGCGGTGCGATTAACGCTGGCCCCGGAGGCCGTCTCTTTGAAGACGCCGACGACGCTCCTGACGACGCTCCTTGTGACCGGCTACTTTGGGCCGATCCTTGACAGTCAGGTCAGTGCGCAGAATGGAAGACGAGAAAGACCTGCCGTAGGGAAGGAGTATCTGCGGCAGATCTTTCGCTTTGCGACAACCAACAAGTATGGGGTTTGGTAGTGAACAAACGACTGGGTGGGGCTGAAGTTCCAATTTTTGAGAGAGCATTCCCTCAATCTGAAATTGGCTCCCTACCTTTCGCCCGGATAGAAAGACGCGACACCGTAAGGTGCCGCGCCAAAGAAACCATTCGGTTGAAGGTTTAGTGGGAACTTACCAGCCCCAAGCGTCGTCCACTTCCTGACGGGACTCAAGCTGCTCTTCGCTCAGCCGTGTTACAAAAGCGACGTCACCCAAATTATCGCCGACGATCCGGACGTCATTCATATCAATGATCACATCCTCATCCCCGATATCGAGCCAACCGCCAATCTCAGCAACCAAGCCTACAATACGGCCATCACGGGAAACGACGATATCGTCAACTTCGCCAATTTCTTCCCAGTCAGTGTCAACAGAACCGTAATAGTCGGTGTCGAACCACTCGGTTTCATCATACTCTCTCTCAAGCGTATAGATGTCTGCATCGATCATCGCCTCGGCTCGCAGCGTGTTCTGCGAGACATCAGAAGAGACGATGCCGCTATAAGTCCTCTGATCACTGAGATGCGTTTCTGCTGCCGCGGCGCCCGCGGTCGCAATCGAAAGTGCCAGAGCGGAAACTGTAAAGCGTTTCATAGCTTGAATCTCCTTCATTTCAGTTGCGTCAATGTAAAAACAAATGAGCGCTGGCGATGTTCCAAAGAACTCTGGAGCGCAGATTGTGATCGGCACAAATCGCCGTATCCACCTGTTTCTTTCGCAAAACGGAACAACAAGAAAGGTTGGCCGTTTTTTCAGCACTTGTTGCAACGAAAGGAGAAAATGACATGCCATTGACGACACAACTGACCACTACCACTGCGCTCGTCGTGTCTTTGATCGCGGCACCACTGTATGCTCAGGATTCGAATAGCGACACATCAGACACTCAAACCCAAACCACCCAAAATGAGGCTGAAGAAACCAGCAAGACCTCAGGCGAAAACGCCGCAGCCGACAACTCGAATTCTGCAGAAGCTGAAGGTGGCTTGCTGGTTGTTCGTGTGGGAGACGAGGACATTAGCGGTTCGGATGTTTCTGGAGCGATCTCGGCGCTTCCACCTCAATTGCGACAGCAACCGCCAGAGTTGCTGGTGCCCATGGCGGTAAACCAACTGATCGCAAAAGAGCTGATTTATAAGGCCGCATTGGCCGACAAGCTAAACGAAGACTCAGAAGTCGTTGCGCTGGTGGAAGAAGCACGCTCGGCAAACGAGAAAGATGCGATGATTCAGGTCTGGCTTCAGCGCGAGCTGGGCAACCGCGTCTCAGACGAAACTATCGAGGCGAAGTATGAAGAAATCAAAGCCAACAGCGACCAAGAAATACCGCCGTTTGAGGCCGTGCGCGCTCAGATCCAACAACAGCTGCGCCAAGAGGCGTTCTCTGACGTCGAAGAGGATCTCCGTAAAGACGTCGAGATCGTCTACTACGGCCCCGATGGGAAGCCGCAGACCGCCAGTTCTGACTGACTCTGCACGGGCTACCATCACAACCTAAACCAATTAAGCTTCCCGGCTATCAGACGCCGGGAGGCGTCTATTACTATCGCTCAAATTAAGCCCAGACAGTTCCGCCCGGGCCTGAGGGTTTCCGGTCAGACGAACATTATTATTCTGACTTCATCGATCTTCAGTCGTTGTGTAGGTTATCCTAAGCATAAAACGCGGAGCCCTCGTGGCGCCCCGCTTCGTTAATCATGCTAAATTGTATTTCGGAAAGCGCTTACCAGCCCCACGCCTGATCCACCTCCTGACAAGCCTTAAGTTGCTTCGTGCAAGTGTCTGGAATTTATTTATGGTTTTGACCTGAGTGGCGATGCAAAGGGAAGATGACTGAACAAAGGAACCCCGGCGCAGGAAGCCCGGCCGGGGTGTTTTTAGCTGGTAGGGGCTGGCCCCATATCTGGATTAGTCCCAGAAACCTTCATCAACGCCTGGCAGCGCCTCAAGTTCTTCTTCGTTGAGGCGCGTGACATAGGCGTAGGTCTTGTCGTCTACGGCCACAAGATTCACATCAGGCACCGAAATCATCACGTGTTTGTCTCCAAGATCCAGAAAACCGCCAACTTCGGCCACGATGCCGACCATCTGGCCGTCTTTAGAAAGAACAATATCCTCGATCTCACCGATTTCATTCCAACCGGAATCAATTGCGTCGTATTGATTGCCGACGTTCCATTCATCGTCAGCTTCACCAATTGTGTAGATCTCGCCGCCGGTGATATCTCGCGAGCGGATCAGATCACCTCGCATCTCATTCATTGCCGCGCTGTCGACCTTAGAGTAATCGGTCATATGGGCCTCTGCAAAGGCAGTTGTGCCTGCGAGGGTTAAGGCGAGTGTGGTTGTTGCGAACGTCTTCATAAAAGCCTCCTCTTTCGTTATCTGCTTGAGTAACAACGGGTCTCTCAATGGATCGTTCCCCAAAAATATAATCTCACCGACGCTGGCAGGAGCTTGATATGTTCGGCGACGTCTCTCCTACCAACGAAGAAAACTGCACAAAAGTCGTGTCGTAGGTCGTGAGTGTAGCTCGCCGCATGGCCTGCTCCACCTTGGCCGGATGTAAACCGCCAAATTGCATTAGCGCGAGGCAAGCCGAACCTGCGCCAGGTTAGAGATGGAACCCTGACCCATCGCGCACGTTGCTTCTCTACCAAGATAAAGGAGCGACAAAATGGCGAACGAAGACCAGGCCGAAGGAAAAGCAAAAGACATTGGTGGCAAGCTGAAAGAGGAAGCTGGAGATGTCACGAACAACGAAGATATGAAGCACGAAGGCCAAGCCGATCAGGCTGAAGGTAAAGTGCAAAAGGGTGTTGGTGACGCCAAGGACAAATTGTCCGACTAATCAGAGCTTAACAACCAACCTACCCAATACTTGCCCACGGCCATGTTGCCGGGGGCAAGACGTCTCTGGTCAACTCTATTACGATTCCGTGCGCTTCGATGCCCTGATCGAGGCCAATCTGACCCATGCCAAACAATTCGTGGTGCGCATAATGAAGCTCGGCAAACGTGACGCGACGACCAAGACGCTTAAGGTAACTGGAGAAACCTTCGGGTTCGGTCTCGATCTTTCACAAGACGGAGCAGGCGCACTCCGAAATTTCTCCGAAACGGCCGGATATCAGCTGGGTCAGTTTCATTTGTTAGGAAAGGCCCACGAGAGGGGTGCTTTGCCTGCGGTGGTGGAGCTACGTATCCCGAAAACTGGCAGTGATCATATGGGGAGAACATGACGGTGGTTGGCCTTGGCCTTGGCTTTCAGATCGTGCTCATCGTGATCGGTATTTTCGCGGCCCGTGCCGCGATTACAACAGCGCGGACACCGCAAGGTGCCGCAGCCTGGGTTGTGTTTCTCATCTCGTTTCCGCTTCTGGCCTTGCCGGCCTACGCCTTATTCGGCAGCGTTTCCCGCCTATCCTTGCGGCGGGCTGGGCAGGATGTCCGGCCGTCGACGCAAACGGCTGAGGGCCGGCTGGACAGCCTCGTCAATTTGTCCACCGCAACCCCGGAGAGAGGCAATTCCGTCAAATTACTCATTGATGGGCAAGAAACTTTTGACGCGATGTTCGCCGCGATCGACGCAGCGGAGGACGAAATCCTTTTTCAGTTTTATATCATCCGCTCCGATGCCGTGGGCCTCAAGATGCAGGAGCGTCTGATCCGGGCCGCACGCCGCGGCGTAAGGGTTCGTGTTCTTTGTGACATGCTCGGGTCCTTGTTTCTGGGCTTTCGTTATGTGCGCAAGCTTCAGGACGAAGGTATTGAGATACGTGGTATCCCCGGCCCTCATCGTGCGCTCGGTCGTATCGGGGTGAATTTCCGCAACCATCGCAAGGCCGTGGTGATCGACGACACGGTCGGGTTTACCGGCGGGATCAATATCGGACAGGAATACATCAATGGCGGCAAGAAATTTGACTCTTGGCGCGACACGCATTTACGCATCGAAGGACCTATGGTCACGCAGTTGGGGAATATTTTCGCACTTGATTGGAAGGCGGTGACGGGCAAGGCACTGCCGGAGTCAAAGAGCGTCGCCTTGGCGCAATCTCCGGGCACGCAGCGTGGTCTTCTGATGGGTTTTGGACCCACAGATTCACTTGAACGGGGAAGCCTGTTGCTCTGCGGACTCGTTAATCTTGCACAAAGCAGGCTTTGGATCGCCACGCCCTATCTTGTGCCGCACACCGACCTTTTAACCGCGCTTCAACTGGCTTCGCTGCGCGGTGTGGACGTTCGCATCCTGATTCCGGAGCCCTCGGACAATATTGTAGCTTGGTATGCATCGCGCAATGCTGCACGCACCCTGTCGGAAACTGGCGTCGAAGTTTGCTCTTATCAGCCAGGTTTCATGCACTCGAAGGTCATGCTGATCGATGACGATCTTGCGTCTGTCGGCACGGTCAATCTTGATATCCGCTCGGCACTGCTGAATTTTGAACAAACGGCCCTGGTCGAAGACCGGACTTTCGCCGCCGAGGTAGCTGCCATGCTGGAAGAGGACTTTTCCAAGTCGCTTCCCGTCACGTTTCCGGGCCCGTGGCATGTCAGGCTGCTGGCCCCCGTTGCGCGATTGTTCGGTCCGCTCCTATGAAGGACCGAGTCCAGATCGTCAGATGGAACACCCGCAAGATCGTCGAATCGGATTAGCGTCGGCATCCTAAAATGATCCCGAGTTAGATCGAGTGCTTCGTCGCCACCTCACCATGAATGGTATCGGGTTCGTTCATGCTTCAGGTCATGGGGGGGAAGCGCCATTGTCTCGCGAGAAATGATCGTTTTCCTTCCCTCACTTGCGCAATCTCCTGCGGTGTCGTTGCTCGAACGGCCGGATCGACTTTCCGAAGGCGCATAGGGCGCGCGGAGATTCGTGGCAGGCGCAGATCGGAATCGGTTATGCGGAAATCTTCTTGCGACTGGCAGTTTTCTTTGCGGAGCAGCAGAGCTGATACCCGGAAAGGATTAGACGTCTTTTTGACGTGAACGCAGCGGCAGACGTTGCGCGGATTGGTGATCCGGCGCGGTCGGGGCTCGATCAGACTTGACCGCATCTCGTTGCGGGGTGGCTCACGAGTCGATCTGGTCGCTGGGCCACCGCAACATGCAGGGCGCCGATCTGGCCCCCGATGGCAGCCTTTTCGTGCTCGAGCACGGGCCTGCCGGGGGCGACGAGATCAACAAGCCCGCGCCTGGGCTGAACTACGGCTGGCCGCTCGTTTCCTACGGCGAGCAGTATGAGGGCGAACTGGTGGGCATCGGCCAGGCCTCGATGGAGGGAATGGAGCAGCCGCTCTACTTCTGGGACCCGGTGATCGCACCGGGCGGGGCCACTTTCGTCACCGGCGAGATGTTCCCCGAATGGGAGGGCGACCTGATGATCGGGTCGCTCTTTCCTGGCGGGCTGGTGCGCCTCGCCTTCGACGCCGACGGCTATGTCGTCGAAGAGGAACGCCTGCTGCGCAACCAAGGTCGCGTGCGCGACGTCGACGTGCTGGATGACGGCTCAATCGTGTTCCTGACGGATTTCGAGAACGGCTCGATCATGCACGTCACGGCGAAGGACTGAGCTTTTTGAGAGGAAACTAAAGGTGGCGCAGTTTCTGCGGCGCTGCCACTCCTCTGCCACGCGAGGCTCGGGCTCGCCATAGCGTTGACTGGTGTGCGCCTATCGCATCCTCCAGGTGGTTAGGCGCATGACATTGAATGTCACCCTCAGTTTCGCCCCTCTATCACGGCGCCGCGGAGAACGGCAGAAAGGCCCGGTGCGCTTACCGTAGGCGTCGATCATGCTGGCAACGAAGCAATGTTTGTTTTGGGAAAGCTGCGCAGCAGCACATGGGTGTAGCACGAACGGCATGTGTGGATGGCTCCTGCATAGCAAGACATTTTTGATCTGATTTGTGCATTTGTCAGAAGCAGTCATGTGTCCGGCC
>NZ_JBIFFU010000086.1:0-1121 GCF_043557315.1 Sulfitobacter sp. 1A12779 | reverse complement strand
ACGCCGGAGCGGAAGGCGCAGAGAAACGGCTACCGCGAACGCGATTGGCAGACGCGGGCCGGGAACGTGGAACTGCGGATTCCGAAGCTGCGCACCGGCAGCTATTTTCCTTCTTTCCTGGAGCCGCGGCGGGCGACAGAGAAGGCGTTGAGCGCGGTTATTCAAGAAGCTTATGTCCATGGCGTCTCAACCCGTTCCATGGACGATCTCGTGCAGGCAATGGGCGGGACCGGCATCTCGAAGAGCCAGGTTAGCCGCCTGTGTGAAGAGATTGATGAGCGGGTTGATGCATTTCTCACCCGTCCGATTGATGGCGAATGGCCCTATCTGTGGATTGATGCGACTTATCTCAAGGTTCGTCAGGGCGGGCGTATCGTCTCCGTTGCCGTCACCATCGCCGTCGGCGTCAATACAGACGGCCGCAGAGAGGTGCTGGGCATGTCCATCGGCCCGTCCGAGGCCGAAACCTTCTGGACGGAGTTTCTGCGCGATCTGGTGCGGCGCGGGCTATGTGGTGTGAAGCTGGTCATCAGTGATGCCCATGAAGGCATCAAGGCCTCAGTCGCACGCGTGCTGAACACGAGCTGGCAGCGTTGTCGGGTGCATTTCCAGAGGAACGCTCTTGCGCATGCAGGCAAGAGTAGCCGACGCGTCGTCTCCGCCTTTATCGCAACCGCTTTTGCACAGCCAGACCATGCGGCGGCGAAAGTCCAATGGCGCAACGTCGCCGACCAGATGCGGTCCCAGCTGCCCAGGCTCTCTGGGCTGATGGATGATGCCGAGGAAGACGTGCTCGCCTACATGACCTTTCCCCAACAGCATCGGACGAAGTTGCATTCGACGAATCCGATTGAACGTTTGAACGGCGAGATCAAGCGCAGGACAGACGTCGTCGGGATCTTTCCAAATGAGGCTGCCATACGACGCCTCGTCGGCGCCATCCTCATGGAGCAGACCGAAGAATGGACTGTGCAGCGTGCGCGATACATGACGCTGGAAACCTTGGCACCGGTCTGCGATGATCCCATCATCAGCCTGCCTGCAACGCAGACGGACTGATCAGCTCGGCCGTCGAAAGCGCCCGGCCAGCCGCGAGTTACACCACGCTATGGGGCATGATC
>NZ_JBIFFU010000085.1:0-1130 GCF_043557315.1 Sulfitobacter sp. 1A12779 | reverse complement strand
GGACACAAACAAACCGACATCAACGAACTGCTGCCTTGGAATTACGCCAAACCCGTGTGACCAGCGCACCGCTTACAGTTGAACGAAAGAGAGCAGCAAAACGCGTCCAAACGGCAGAAGGAAGTTCGCGAGCACCTGGATAAGGCCTTTCAGATCGACCGTAGTTTTTTGACAGGAAGCTACGCCCGTTGGACCAAGTCCAAACCACTCAAAGATGTCGATATCTTCTTTGTTCTTGGAAAGGACGAGAACCACTATCGAGAGAAACACCCTGACGAGATACTGACCGCGTTCTACGACACGTTGGTTGACGTTTATGGAAGCAGCGCCGTCAAGAAACAGGGACGCTCCGTAGGTGTAGATTTCGGTGTTGTTGTCGATTCAGACGACAACACAGACTACCGGGTTGTAAGCGTGGATGCCGTGCCCGCATTCGCAAACGGAGACGACTACGAGATCCCAAACAACACAACCGGGAAGTGGATGGGAACAAATCCGGAAATCCACGCGCAGAAGGCTGTTGCGGCCCATCAAGCCTATGGCAATGAGTGGAAGGGCCTAGTGCGCATGGTGAAGTACTGGAACCAAAACAGCCGCCATGGAGAAAAACCAATCAAGCCATCCTTTCTAATCGAGGTAATGGCGATGGAGTGCCTACATGGTGGTTGGGGCGGCTCACACGATCGCGAAGTCCAAGCGTTTTTCGCTACGCTGCGCGACCGAATTCACGAGGATTGGCCAGATCCGGCCGGGCTCGGGTCTCCTGTCAGCGATCGAATGGACGCGGCGATGGTAAAACGCGCCCAGACAATTCTGGAACAGGCAAACCGCGACATCGCTGCCACAATCCACTTGGCGCGCCAGGGCAAGAACGGAGACGCTCTGAAAGCGTGGCGCGCTTTCTTCGGGCCAAAATTCCCGCTGTCTTAGAAGGAAAAACCAATGGCTGAATGGTCGCTATCACAGCTTCTATCGTCGTTGCACGAGGATATTCAGCATCGGCTGTCAACAGCGCGGAAGGGTGTTGTCACGTTAACTCGCCGAATTTGCAAGTGGCAAGCTGTTCGTTGATCAAGCGGCCTGTGCCGCGGATTTCCACGCCTCGAATGCTTCGAGCCGATGGTAGCGGA
>NZ_JBIFFU010000084.1:0-1131 GCF_043557315.1 Sulfitobacter sp. 1A12779 | reverse complement strand
GAGATCTGATGGGCAGGTTTGCCCTTGCGGACGTTGCCCGCGATATCGGCCAGTTCGAAGAACTTCCGGCGCGCATGCGACCAGCACAGCGCACTGGTCACGGGCCCCGCGTCTCGGTCCTCTCGATAGAGGTCGTTGTATCCACCATAGGCGTCCGCTTGCAGCACCCCTTGCCATTCTGCCAGATGCTGATTGGGATTGGTTGCCGCGCGATCTCGGGAGAAGCGGAAGAACGCGGCCGGCGGTGCGCCACCATTCCAGGGGCGGTCATCACGCACATAGGTCCAGAGCCGGGCCTTTTTTGCACCGCCCCGTGCCAGAAGCGGCACGGTGGTATCATCGCCATGCAGGCGGTGAGCGGCACGCACGTGGGCCTCGATCAGCGCATGGATCGGCTGCAGGGCGACAGTCGCGTGCCCGACCAGGTCCGCCAGGGTGGACAGGCTCAGCTCTACACCTTCACGGGCGAACCGCTCGGCCTGCCGGTTCAACGGCTGGTGCTGACCATATTTCTCGAAGATTAGCATTGCGATCAGGCTGGGCCCGGCCCATCCGCGCGGAATCGCATGGAACGGCGCCGGCGGCTGGCTGATCTTCTCGCAGGCTCGGCAAGTGAACTTCTCGCGCACGGTCTGGATCACCTTCCACTGACGCGGGATCACCTCCAGCGTCTCGGTGATGTCCTCGCCCATCTTCACGATCCGGTCCGAGCCACAGCAGGTGCAGGCGACCGGTGCTTCGACGACAACCCGTTCGCGCGGCAGGTGATCGGGGAACGGCTTGCGCCCCGGATGGCGGCGCGTGAAGGCGCGCACCGTGCTGGCTTTCTCGCTTGCTTGATCTGCGACTAAGGCATCCTCGGTGGCCGCCGCTTCCATCTCTTCAAGCTGCAGTTCCAGTTGATCGATCAGCCGGGCGCGTCGTTCTGACGAGATACCGTATTTGTCACGGCGCAGTTTTGCGATCTCAAGCTTGAGCTCTTGGATCATCGCTTCTGAGCAGGAGACAACCGCGCGGGCCTGCGCCAGCTCGCTTTCCGCCACATCTGCACGGGCCTCTGCGGCGGCCAGGGCAGCGCGTAATTTGGCGAGTTCGGAGGCGGCATCAGACATGACCAATATTTACCAGCCG
>NZ_JBIFFU010000025.1:0-33995 GCF_043557315.1 Sulfitobacter sp. 1A12779 | reverse complement strand
CTCCCCACAAAACAAAGAAGCCTCTGAATCGCAGATCAAGCGCTAAGCTGTAAGTGTGGGAGCGGCGCACCGCATACGTTCAACTCCATGCGGCTCTTGAACTTCTTAAATGCGTCCGGGAGTGAAATCATGATGCCTGCCTCCAATACGATGCCGTCGCTCCCAGACCATTGTGTTCGATGGTGGAGCCAAGGCTTTGACGAACCATACCGTCCGTAGAGCGGGCAGTGGTTCGGTACCAACCAGGGACATCAGGTCGTCCAGGCTTTGTACGTAGAAGGAGGTCATACTTGGCGCTTGCCGGTGCCACTCCCGCTTTGCGAATTGCCCAACGGAGTTGATCGGTGTCCGTCCAGAAGTTTCCATCTCCAGCAGACCAACTGTAGGCCACGTCAATGTCCCAACGCAGGATCAAATCATTGGATGCCGGATCGTATATCTCCAGTGTGATCTTCTCGAGGTCTTCGCTCTCCAACCATGCCTTAATGCCGCGCATGTTGATTTCCGTGTCGTTCACGAAATTCGCTGGGTCCATGCCACTCAGACGAATAATGTCTTTGAGGCTCTTGAGGATGTTATCAGCCACATAGGTGACAGACTGGGTGCGGGAATATGTGATGACCGATGTCATGGCTTCAGCAACCCTTCGAGGTCAATTTCGAGCTCGGCACCTTGCGAAGCGTGCGAGCTGTCTTGTTTCTTGGTTTCGTTTTTGTCGCGGGCCGTGATGCGCTCACTCTTCTGTTTCAAAGCCGATTGAACCCAACCGAGGTCATCGGGCTCACAGGGCAGCGAAATCGACCAATCACCTTTTAACGGGTCAAACCCGAGAACGTCTTCGTTCGCATCCGACCCATCGATCGCATCGTCATCGAATAGACAGTAAATGCGTGTCTGCGGTCCCTCACAGCTGACAATGATAGGCGAGTTTTCGCAGGCTTTGTCCGCGATGATGCTACTGGCAATGCCAGCGACACTGCCGAGTTCTTGCTGTGCTCCGGTATTTGTCCGGGTGAGCAAGGCGCTGATTGCGGCCCATGTAGCCAAGGCGTCGCGATGCGGAGAGCTCCGGAATGTTCGGCGGGTTACAGTCGGCATCACTTCCCCCGATTTACTTTTTTGTTGGTTTGGGCTGACTTCGCGGCTGCTGCCAACTGCGACAGTGTTAACGAAGCAGGATTTAGGGCCACCTGAGTGTTCGAGGCGAGCGCGTTTGCAACGGTTTTTCGGATCGTCCTTCCGTCAAGGCCGACGAATTCGCCGGCACAGGTATCGAAGCCACGGTCTCTGGTAAGCTCTGCTATCTCAGGATACGTGCTGCCTAGACCGCGCAGGAATGAAGAGAGAGGGTCGCGCTTGGCGCGGCCCTTTCGTTATGTCTCATGGTGCGTGCGATCGGTCACACTTGATCTGCAACTCGGGGCGTCCAGCATCGTCATCCCTCTACCCAGCCCGCCAGAGTGCGGCCCATCCGCATCGGTTCGGGCAGCGGGATGGTGCGCACCTAGCACATCGTCAGCAGCGCTAGACGCGAGGGGTCGAGACGTCGCACTTGAGGCTGAAGCCCTGCTCGACCCTCGGGTGGTGTCGCGGAACATCGCACCCACGCGGGCGGGCTCCGTTAGCTCCCCGGCCAGGCTTGGCGGGACGCGGTCGCGGATGGTGGCGTCGGCGTGATGGCAAGGATCATCCGGATCACTCCTTTTTGCTCATAGATGTGGATCGCTCGGTGTCGACCCAATCGTGCCCTCCGCTGACGCTTCGGCAAGCACAAATACGGCTTCCACGGCGGGGCCGCGGACCCTCCGCATTTGCGCTTGCGACCGGGCCTCTTGCCCCCGTGCCGGGTGATCCCCATCGCAACAAGGAGTAACCCAAATGACCAACCACTACGTCGCCACCGTTCCCGTCAAGTTCACCGATACCGATGGCCAGGAGCGCACCCGATTTCAGCGCGTGGGTGCCATGTTCAGCAACACCCGCAACGGGGACGGCTCGGAGTTCTTCAGCCTCAAGCTCGACTTCCCGGTCGCGGTCTCGGAGCTGGTGATGTTCCCGCCGAGCGCGAAGGATCCCCAGGACTGAATCCTCTCACGAGGATGGGCCGCCCTCGGGCGGCCGTGTCCCCGTTCCAGGGATGCCGCCACTGGCTGCGGTGATAGCCGCCAGCGACCTCGCAGTGCTTCCGGTCGCTGCGCGATCAAAGGATGATCGCCGACCGGAAGGATCAGGCCGCGACAGACCGGCCAGTCAGCCTCAAGGGGGCCATCCACAAAAACCTGTCGGCCAAGGCCTCCCGGTTTTTGCGGCAGAGATTTGGGGACCCAAATCTGGCCCTCCTTGACCCTGCCTGTCCGCCCTGTCGGTGAGGTTTGCGCCCGCCCGCGGTTCCGTCCGAACACGTGCGTGTTCGGCCAGACCCTCGGGCGGTGCTGGGGAAGGGGACCCATTGGACAGGTGGGGCGCCCGGTGGTGAGGGCGGCAGAGCCGCGTCCCCGCGGGACGCGGCGTGAAGCGGACACCAAGGCTGCCTGAGCCTGAATGCAACGTAAGTATATAATTGACAGATCGATATATTATCGTATGGTAGGGGCAGCCTTGGTGGAAGGTGGCAGGAAATAGGGGGTCTTTCTTCGCATGTCGCGCTCAAAACGTCTCACCGATGCGGACCGCATGGAGATCGTTCGCGAGGCTGCGGAAGGTGTGACCACATCGGCCCTGGCGGAGCGGTACGGCGTGTCGCGGCGGGCGATCCAGTACACGCTCAAAGCCGATGCCGAGCGTCAGATGGATGCCGCGATCCCGGTTTCAGCGGTCAGTGTGAAGGTTACGGCTGCGGAGCTTAAGGCGCTCGACGCGGTGTTGGCGAAGGCGGGGATCGAGAGCCGGGCCGAGGGGCTGCGGCGGCTCATCCAGGCGGCAGGCGGGGTGTTCGTTCCGGACGCGCAGATGGCAGCAGAGATGGCGCGCTACAGGGCCTCTCTGCACGAGGTCGGCAATGGGGTCGCGCAGATCGCCAAGCAGATGACGCGGGCCAACCGGATGGGGCAGGGGGCCGTGGGGGGCACGAGTGCCGAGTTCTCCGAATTGCGCCTTGCGCAGATGCGTGGGCTGGCGCGGTTCATTCTGGATTCCGCTGACGATATTGACCTGCTCTTGCGCCGCCGTCGGGATGCGATGGAGCTCGAGGCCACGGCCGCCTTGCGGGAGTTTGCCCATGCGGCTGAATGATGCTGTTGACGCTGTCACGGGCGAGGTCTTCCGGGATGGCTGGAGCCGGATCCGGGGCTCGAAGCAGGGGCTGCATGTCGCCAAGCAGAGCCAGCTTGTGCGCGCGGCGGCAGGGCATCGGCCAGCCGTATTCAAGGCGATCCGGGGCGGGGGCACGCATACCAAATCGCAGCTGATGAACCAGCTCGATTACCTCACCACCAAGTCCACCCATATTGTGGACAGTAGCGGGTTCCTTGATGGCAAGACGAAGCTCGAAGCGAAGGACATCAAGGACCTCACCGAGCGCTTTGCCAAGCGGTGGGATGCGGGCTTCAAGCCTAAGCTTGGGCAGACCACCCATATGCTCATGTCCTTTCCCATCGGCACCCGCGGCGAGGACGTGCGCGACATCGCGACGGACGTGGCCGAGCGGTTCTTCCAGACGGACGCGGGGCATTTCGATTACATCATCGCGGTGCATGAGGACCGCGATCATCCCCATGCGCATCTGGTGCTGAACCGCCGCTCGCAGGAAGGCGAGTTCTTTTTCCTGGGGCGGAACCATCGCTTCAACTATGGCGACTTCCGCCTCGCCATGGTCGAGGAGGCGGAAAAGTATGGCGTGCGCCTCGAGGCCACGCGCCGGGTGGATCGCGGGGTTGTACATTACCCGGCCCGCACAAGCGAGGTCTATGCGGCGAAAGAAGAGGGCCGCGCACCCCGCGAGCGCGAACGCGTGGGGGCCGACCTGACGCGGACGCTGGCGGAGATCGCCAACACCAGAACTGTCTACCACTCGCTTGCCGCGGAGGCCTCACGGGAGGCCCGCGAGGATATTGCTGCAGCCCTCTTCCGCGCGGGCGAGGTGCTGGCGCGCGGCGGGCAGGTGGACCGAACAGGAGATGTGTATATGGCCGAGGATGAAAGCTTCGAGGATCTGAGAAGCCTCTATGCCGAGAAGCTGGCGCGGGTGCAGGGCATGATCGCCGAGAAGTCCGATACTGAACGTCCCGCGCTGGAAAAGCGTCTCATCGAGATCCAGACGCAGGTCCAGCACATGCAGCCTCTCGGTTTGCGATCATCCGCGCTGTCAGAGACCCCCTCGGAGGGCGGGGTCTATTCAGAGGCAAACATCCAAGAGAGCCAGCTCGAACGCCTCACAGAGCCGCGCCTGCGGTCGCGGATCGATGCTGCTCTGCGGGGCACCGGGATCAGCACATCGGAAGTGGTCGCCCGGATCGAGACCGGGGCTACCAATGCAGCGCTCGAGCATCAATGGATCGCTGATGATCTCTCCAAGGTGGCCGAGGCGCGCGATCTGAACCTCGAACGCCGCGCCGATCTGGAACAGGCGCGCGACATTCTCAACGATGTGCACGTCGAACTCGGCACGCTGCTGGAACGGGAGAACGTGCTGCGCCGGGATGGTGTTCTGGAAGCGGAACCGGTCAGCGAGCGGTTCCACTATCAGGAGGACGCAGTGCGGGCGATGGAAGGGACAATCCGTCAGGAGATGCGCGCAGACGGCCTGTCCGCGCAGCAGATCGAGGACCGGGAGTGGGAGGTTGTCTCAAGGGCGGAGCGCCGAATCGAGACGGAGCAGCGCGCGTATCTCGAGGCGCACCCGGAGCTGCTCGCACGCCCAACCGATGTGATCGACCGGTCTGAGCCCTACAGGGAGACCATCACCGATGTAGCCCGCGCCAGTGCGATCACCCGCGAAGTCGACCGGATCATGGAGGCACGCGACGTCCGCACGCCCGTTGCAGATGCTGTCACGGATGACTTGCGCGCGCGCTATCCGGACATACCGACCCATCTTGCCCGTGGGCTCGGCGCGACCTATGCCGCCGTTGTGGAGATACGGGACACGGAGGCCATCAATCAGGTCCGCCGCGAAACCGAATTGCGCGAGGGGCTTGGGGTTGGCACGCGTGACGAACGTCTAGCGGCCCGAGATGAAACTGCGCCGGAGTCTGACCGTACCGACCGTCTTGCAGACGAGATTGCGCGTGTCCTGGACCATGAGCGGGCGGGGGAGTTGTCCGCGCCCTTCGAGACCGAGGTGGAGCGGGACGCTTTCCGCGAGGAGATCGCGCGGGTGCTGGACGGTCGTCAACTCGACCGGCTCACATCCGGCGATGCCGATGCGCTGGAACAGGTTCTCGAGGACCGTCTCGACCGGCTCTATGTCGCCAAGGTCTACCTGCAATCCGATGCCGCGACGGCCAACACGGACGCCTTGCGCCAGGTGGTCGATGAACTCGCCGATGCCGAATACGAAAAACACCGCGCGACAGACGTGGATGGCGAAACTGAGCGGGGACAGGTCCATTGAGCGCGTCCATGGGAAAGGTGCGGATCGCGACCGGCGTTTTGCTGGTGACGCTTGTGACCGGCGCCATGGGCTACACCATCGCCTCGGCCGTGCTGACGTATCAGGATCTCGGCTTCGGGGCCGAGATCGACTTTGCCTATATCGCGCAGAACTACATGGCGATCCGCGATCGCCGCCCCGGAGATGCCCAGCTCATCCACCTAATCGTCGGCAGCTTTGCCGCCGCTGGCATGATGCTGAGCCTCGCTCTTTCGGGATCGGCCCTCACACGCTTTGGCCAGACGCATTGGCAGACCTCCCGCGAGATGAAGGCCAATGGCTTCTTCGGGGCGCCCGGCACCGGGTTTATCCTCGGCAAACTCGGCGCTCCAAAGTCCCGCGCCAAATACATCTGCTCGAAAGTCTTCCCGCATGCGCTGATCGTGGCGCCGACGGGTCGCGGCAAGACCACGGGCTTTGTCATTCCGAACCTGCTGACCTGGCAAGGCTCCGCCGTGACGCTAGACGTAAAAGGCGAGTGTTTCGAGGCCACGGCCCGGCACCGAGCCGCCCAGGGCGACAAGGTCTATCGCTTTGCCCCCACCGATTGGGAGGGCAAGCGCACGCATCGCTACAACCCGCTCCTGCGCATCTTCGAGCTGAAAGACCCCGCGCGCCAACAGATGGAATTGCAGCTTCTGGCGACGCTTTTCCTGCAGAGCGACAACGACCGGGTGCAGGGGCTTCTGAAAGGCGGGATCGATCTCTTCGTGGCGGCAGGGCTCTTGGCCTTCCAGCGCAAGCGCCCGACCTTGGGCGAGATCTACCGCATCGCCGCCTCGGGCGGGAACAAGCAGAAGGAGTATTTCGCGCGCGGCCATGAGGTGGAGAACAGGGCCGCCAAGCTGATCTTCACGCGGCTCGCCTCGACCAACAACGATACGCTGACCTCCTACGTGTCGCTTCTAATGACCTCGGGGCTCGATCAATGGCAGAACCCGGCGATTGATGAGGCGACGGCGGTGTCGGACTTTGATTTCCGCATGATCCGCAAGAAGCCGTTTTCGGTTTATCTCGTGGTCCAGCCGCTAATGGTCAAACCCCTCGCGCCGCTGATCCGGCTCTTCTTTTCAGATCTGCTTTCCGCCATGCAGGAAAAGGACCCCGGGCCGGACGAGCCCTGGCCCGTGATGATCATGCTCGACGAGTTCAATCGCTTGGGCAAAATGCCGATCGTGGTCGAGAGCATCGAGACCCTGCGCACCTATCGCGGCCATCTGGCCGTGGTCACCCAAACCATCCCCGCCCTAGATGAAATCTATGGCGAGAACACACGCCGCGCTCTTCAGGGCAACGCGGGCGTGAAACTGTACCTGACGCCTTCGGATGAGAAGACCGTCGAGGAGCTGAGCAAGGCGGTTGGCAAGACCACGAAGACCGTCGTCACGCGCTCCCAGTCCATCGGAAAGAACCCATTCGAGGGCCGTAGCCAATCCACACGGACCGAAGAAAGCTCCTTGCTCCCCGAAGATGAGGCGCGCCGCCTGCCACTCGACGAGATCGTCATGGTGATCGATGCCCAGATGCCTGTCCGGGCGAAGCGGATCCGGTATTTCGACGACCGCCTGTTCAAGGCAATCCACGCGGCACAGACGGGTGAGTTGCCGTTTCCAGAGCCGGGGGGAGGAGGATCACAGGGTACACTGCCACTGAGTATGCGTGCTATGCCAATGACGCCGCCACCGAACGGGCCCCGTGGATCTGAAGCCGATGTGGTGGCCGGACGCCAGGCTGCTGATGGCCAGTCGTCAGGGCAAACCGATGTCGCCACAAAGAAGTCAGCACCTGTAGTTCAAGCTGTCGTCGCAGAGGAACAGCGGCAGATGGAGATGGATTTCGGGGGCCAAGTCACGGATGCAGAGGCGGCGAGCGCTGTGGGTGAGACGCAAATGCGCTCCGCCTTCGATGGCCTGGACGACATGGAAGCGATGTTGCGAGAGGACAGTGGTCAAAAGCTGGTTGCTCGATAAGTTGACGAGAGTGAATTTTTGTCGTCAGCCGATTGCGGAAGCTCGATGCGGCATCGAATGGACTTGAGCCTGACCACGAAACTGGACGTCCGAAGCGCACCCGTACGGCCAACGGCTTCACAAGCAGAGTTTTTCCGATCTGGCTGCGGCTGGGGTCGATAATTTTCAGGCCATGGCTCGCTCAAGCCGCTGCTTCCGTCGCTCCCAATCGGGCATCACTTTGTAGAGAAGTTCGAAGAACTTTGCTCCGTGATGAGGCTCGGCCACGTGGCAGAGTTCGTGAGTGATCACGTAATCAATTGCATCGACCGGGGCCTGAACCAGACGACGATTGAGTAGCAAACGTCCCGCCGGCGACATGGACCCCCATCGCTGCCGGGTCTGACGCACGATGAACCCCTTCGGCCGGAATGCCTCCGGATCCGGGAACAGACCGAGACAGAGTTCGATCCGTTCCGGAAACTTGATGTGAGCCCGATCGCGGTACCATGCCTCGACCAGTTCGCGTGTCACCTCTGAAGGCTTTGAGGCGCGCGTAGAACTCGTGCCGCAGCGCCTCATCGGCGAGGTGCTGTTCGAACTGCTCCATGTCCTTCTTGTTCCGGACAGGCTTGAAAAGGTCCCAGAGCTGGTCGTGCAGCTGGGGCAGCTTGCGGATTTCCTCGCGGACGTCATGAACCGTTCCGGCGAGGTCGGCCGCCTCGTAGCCTTCGAAGGCGCTGTATGTCGTCAGCGCACTGTCCAGCTCGCCCAGCAGCCCCTCATAGTCGACGATGAAGCCGAACTGCTTCTCTGTGCCGCCGTCCTCATACAGCCTGTTCACGCGCGCAATTGCTTGCAGGAGGTTGTGCTCCTTCAAAGACTTGCAGACGTAAAGCACCGTGTTCCGAGGTGCATCGAAGCCGGTGAGGAGCTTTGAGACGACGATCAGGATCTCCGGATCGCCGGAGCCCTTGAAGGCATCGATAATCTGGCGGTTGTACTCGTCCTCGGTCTTGTACTGCGCCATCATTTTCGACCAAAATTTCCGCACGAGATCCTTCGATTCCTGATCGACCTCCTCGTTGCCCTCGTTCTCGTCCGGCGGGGAGACAACAATGGCACTCGAGACGTGGCCGATCTCGTCGAGAATCTCCTTGAAGCGAACCGCCGCCGCCTTCGATGGCGCAACGAGTTGAGCCTTGAACCCGGTTCCCTGCCAGTGCTGGCGATAGTGCTCGGAGATGTCGAACGCCTTGGCCCGAATGGCTTGGTCGGTCTTGGCCAGAGCGTCCATCCGAGAGAACTTACGCTTCAGATCGCGCTTCTGATTTTCGGTCAGTCCCTCGCTAATCTTGTCGAACCAGCGGTCGATCACGGCTCCCGAAACCTGCTGTTCGACAAGCCGCCCTTCGTAAAGCAACGGCACGACTGCGCCGTCAGCTACAGCCTCGTCGATGGCGTATCGGTGGATCAGCCGCCCAAAGGTAGAGAGCGTGTTCTTCTCCTTCTTGAGGAGAGGCGTTCCGGTGAATCCGAGATAGCAGGCCTTTGGCAGGAGGCGTCGCATCTTGGCGGCGAACTGGCTGTGGCCGCCGTAGCGCCCTGTCTGCGTCCTGTGGCTCTCGTCGACCAGCACGAAGATGTTCGGATCGTCGTCCGCCAATTTGCTATGCTTCAGCGCAGTGTCGAACTTGTTGATGATCGTGGTGACCAGCGGAGCCTTGTTCTGGACAAGCTCCAGTAGGTGAGCCCCGCTCGTCGCACGGACTGGCTCCAGATCGCAGGACTTAAAGGTGTCCCTGATCTGCTTGTCGAGATCGTCGCGGTCCGTGACGATGATGATCCGCGGGTTCTCGATGCTGCGTTCGAGGGCGAGCGATCTACCCAGCATGACCATTGTCAGCGACTTGCCTGAACCTTGGGTGTGCCAGATCACGCCACCCTTGCGCGCGCCACTGATATCGTGCTGCTTGACCGTCTCGACCGCGCGGCGGATTCCGAAAAACTGCTGGTGGCGCGCAATTTTGCGGACACCGCCATCGAACACGGTGAAACGATGGATGAGATCAAGCAGCCGCTCGGGGCGGCACAGGGAGTAGATCGTTCGGTCCTGGGCTGTGACCGCGCGCTCGCCCTCGGCGGCCATCGCGTCGAAGTAGGCTCGCGCGCCTGCGAAGTCGCCCGAGAATATCGAGGTCTTTTCCGCCGCCACAAGGACGCGGTTGGCGAGGGGCGCGATGGCCTCGTCGGTGTCTTCTTCATCATGCCATTCGGCCCAGAATTTAGACTTGGTCCCGACCGTCGCGTAGCGCGCGCTGTTGCGGTTCATAGAGACTAGCAGCTGGGCGAAGTGGAAGAGTTGTGGGATGTTGTCTTCGTTCTGGTAGCCAATCAGCTGGCTGTCCGCTTTCTTAAGGCTTTCAGTCGGTCGCTTGTTCTCGATCACCAGAATCGGAATGCCATTCACGAAAGCGACAATGTCGCAACGCTTGGTCTGGCTGGATGCGGTCCTTTCCACCGAATATTCGGCAGTCACGTGGAAGACGTTGTTCTCAGGCTTTTCCCAGTCGATGTATTGGAATGAGTAGCTCTTTGAATCGCCATCGATGGACTTCGTAATCGTTGTTCCTAAGACGAGCGAGTCGTAGATGTCCTGGTTCGTTCCCCGGAGCCCCTTCATCCGGTCGTCCTCAGGGGTTTGCGTGTTGACCGTGCGTTCACGGCCGCCCGCGTAGCGGAAGATCGCTGGCACAGGTGCGTTCCGCGGAAACGCGAAATACGTGAACGTCCCGTCATCCCAGATGCGCGTTGGCGTGAACTCGGTCCGCGCGCTGGCACCGTAATTGTAGTTCGGCGCTTGGGCGGCGATGGCCCGGGTCGGGCGCGCAGCGTCCTCCGGATAGCGGAACTGCACCACGTAGAAGGTTGGGCTGCGGACCTCCTGGACGTTGAAGTAGTAGCTCCGGCGGTTCGTATAGACTGTCACATTGGTATGCACCCCGCGCGCCACAGGCTTGATCGCGAAGGCCTGACCGCCCGGGACGCCGTCGATCTCGAAGCCCTCGGTGTCGCCCGCGATGATCGAGCGGATGCTTTCGCCCTCGCCGAACTCGATGGTGGTCACATGGGTGAGCGACACGCTGAGACGGTAGACCTGACCCTCCTGGTAGGTGGCCAAGCGCACCCGGCTGTCGTTGGGACCGCCACGCGGGATGGCTTCGGCAGAGGCGAGGCCGGGCAACAGGGCAATGACAGAAATAAGCGATCTTATAAACAACAACGTCAGTTCTCCAATCTGTCGGAGCGGATGGAATATTCGAGGACGGTGAAGCCGAAGGGATTGGTCCAGACCTCATCGATGGAGCGACGGGTTTCGGGGCGGAACTCGAAGAGAAGCGTGGCGGTGAAGAGCCCGGTCTGGGTGCCGTTGATGGAGGTCAGCCGCTTGCGCAAGCGCACGGTGGCGCGGTTGGATCCGATCCGGTTGATGCTGAGGATTTCCACGTCGAGCCTGGCGTTGGGGCCATAGACGGTCGGCGGGTAATTCTCGTTGGCGCTGTTCCAGATCTGGCGCAACCCGCTCTCGGCGGCCCCGTCCGAGCGGCGCAGAACGCTGCGGATGCGCAGATCGTTGTCGAGCTGGTTATAGACCTCCCGGTCGGTCACATAGCGGAAGACCTCCGCCTCGATGATCGCCTGGTTGGCGGTCACCGAGGAAGCGCCCACCGAGGCCTCGGGGAGTGCAAAGCCGGTGGCGGGATCATAGGGAACAACGACGGGGGGCGGGTCGACATCGAGGATCGAGACAGCCGCGGCACTCAGACAGCCGATGATACCGAAGACAAGGCCCATCAGGCCAAGGCGTTGCCAGAGCCGTTCGCGGCGTAAGGCACCATAGACCAGTTCTTCCTCGATGATTTCTTGTTCAGTCGCCACCATTCATGCCCCCACGATCAGTCTGCCCGGAGGTCCGGTAGCGTGAAATCCATGAAGCGCTGCTCTTCGGCGATGGTGGCGGCATCGATCACGCCGCCGGTGCCATCGCCCACCGTTTGAATCGCTTCCAGCTGCCACATCGCCACGAGAGCGATGGCCAATTCAGCTGTCACGCGCGTGTTGAGATCGACGCTTTGCTTGAGCTCTTCCATGTCGTCAATGAGCCCGACAAGGCGGTCTATGGGGCAGCCTAGACTTCAACTTCACCCTCCGGCGCGCCGAGGGGCGTGAAAGTGCAATCCGGCGCGACGGGGGCCGTTGAGGCCAGGAAGGTAAAGCAATTGGCCTGCGGTTCCTGATACTGGGCGCAGGAGGCCAGCGCGCCGAGCGCGGCGAGAAGCAACAAGATGCGTGTCATGAGAGTCTCCAGAAATCGGAGCGGTCACGGTAGTCAGCACCGACAAGCGCCTCGCCTTTTTCCATGCCGCCAAGGATGGTGAGATTGGGCCCAAGCGCGCTCAGATCGGCATCGACGACGATGGAGCCCTGGTCGTCTCGGATGAGGGCGAGACGGCTGTCGCTGCCGGTATTGAGAAGGACGTCCAGCTCCTTCTCATAGAGGTTCAGCATCGCGTAATCGGCGGCATGGGCGCGGATGTTCGGAAGCAGGATCTGCGTGGGCACGGCTTCGATGATGGTCTTGCCGGTCCGGGTGCGCTCGAGCTGGCTGGCGTATTGCGTCATCATCACCGCGACAGTGTTCTGCTTGCGCGCGGTCACCAGCCAGTTCGACAGCCGCTCGGCGAAATACGCGTTATCGAGCGCCTTCCAGGCCTCGTCGATCACGATGATGGTGGGGCGCCGATCCTCGATCTCGCGCTCAACCCGGCGGAAGAGATAGGAGAGGACGGCCATGCGTTCCTTCTCGGCTTCGCTGTCGAGGATGCCAGTGAGGTCGAAACCGACGACATCGCCCTCGAGCGAAAACGTGTCTTCCAGCGTCTGTCCGAATATCCAGCCGAAGCGGCCCTCTTCGGTCCACTCGAGCAGGCGCTGGTGCAAATCGCCGCCATCGTCGGTGGAGACAAAAAGTGATGCAAAATCCCGCCAGTTTCGCAGGGCGGGGTTTGTGGCCTGCGCGTTCTGGCGGACGACTTCCTGGATGCGGTTGGTCTGCGCAGGCGTCAGCGGCTTGTCGGCACGGTAGAGCAGGGTGGCGAGCCAATCCGAGAGCCAGGCGGTGCCGCGCGCATCGGTCTCGGTCCAGAGCGGGTTAAGGCCCGTGGGTTGGCCGGCTTTGAGCGATGCATAACGCCCGCCATTGGCGCGGACCGCCATCTCCATACCGAGGCGGTAATCGAAGACGAAGATCCGCGCCCCTGCTCGACGGGCTTGCGTCATGAGGAAGGCCGAGAGGACCGATTTGCCTGACCCGGGTCGTCCCATGATCAGCGTATGCCCGCTGGTGGGTTCTTTGTCGGGGCTGCCTTGCTCGTGATAGGAAAACCGGTATGCGCTCTGCTCGGGCGTGGGCAGATAGGTGATGACCTTGCCCCAGGGTGTTTTCTGAGCAGGCTTGCCGAGCTGGGTCCGATGAAACGCCGCGAAGTCGGCGAAATTACGGTTGGTGATCGCACTGGCGCGCACGCGCTTGGGCTGATTGCCGGGATGCTGGCTGAGGTAATGGGCTTTGGCCGCGACGCGCTCGCCGATCATTTTCACGCCTTCAGCGGCGGCGGCGTTGACGATCTCTGCGCTGAGGGTCTGCAACCCGTCTAGCGTATCGCAAAAGATCGTCACCACCATGTGGTGCTCACCAAAGCTCTGGCGTTTGGCCTCGAGATCATCTGCGGCGATGTCGAGTGCTTCCATCAGCGAGAGCGCCGCATCTTGGCTGGCCTGCATCTGGCGCTTTTGCCGCTTAATCCGACCAGCCATGAGGTTCGAATTAATCGGTGTGAAGGAATGCGTTACGATCATGTCGACCGGCAGGTTCAGCATGTCGAACATGGTGCAGGAGGTGCCTTCCGAGTATTCCCCGATGGTGAAACTCTTGCCGTAGCGGTGTCCCACGACGCCTTCGGAGAGCTCGAAGTGATCGCCTTGAAACGTCACTCGCGTGTTGGCGACGTTGAAGGACAGGAAGCCATAGGTGTTCGCCGGATAGAGCGGCAGTTCCTGGCCAGTGTTGAGGGCCCCCAGGAAGCCGATCAACTCGCCGGACTTGGCCGAAAGCACACGTGGGTTAAGCTCTGTCAGGCCAGACAGGAATACGTTCACGGCCTCGTCCAATCGGCGAAGGCGCTTCTCGGTCGCTTCCTTGAGGCGATCCGGCGCGCTGCGGTTCAGGAATGGCAGGACGCTTTTTGGAGGCGGGCGATGGATGATCGTAAGGGTGAGCGTCTTGTCGCGCAGCCCGCTGGTCTCTAGATTCTTGCGCCAGAGCCGGTCGACTTCTCCCGCGAAACTGTCCTCGCGCAGCGGCTCGAGGTCCGGCGTGATCGCCTTCGAGACCTTATGGACGTAATAGCTGAACTCCGGCCCCAATTGCGCAATGATCCGGGCAAAGAGCGCGGTCACCTTGTCGAGATAGGCGTCATCGGTCGTGTAGCTATTGACCCCGTCGAGCCGGATGCACTGGAAAAGCTCGTTGACCCGGGTCCGCACGGTCTGGTCATCGACGAGGCTCACATATGGCAGCATATGCGCGAGGCGGGTCTCGTGCGCGTACCAGTCCGGCGTCATCGCGCGGAGATCAAGCGCGGCTTCACGGGGCATAGCTGTCCCCGCCGTGGATGGAGCGGTTCCGCGTGGGCGGCGTCTCTTGCAGCGCCGTCATCATCACGTCGATGAAACGCGGATCCCAGTCCGCGGCCTTCCAGAGAACCGGGTAGAGCAGGGCGGCCACGCCCAGCACCGCAATGTGCTGGACCCAGACGAACAAGAGCACCGAGCCGAAAAGCCAGACCATCGCGTACATGATGGGCAGGCCCAGAAGCTTCGGCGGGCGCACGAGGCCCAGAAAGAGAGGCGAGCGCTCAGCCACCGGCGAAAACCGCGGCGACGATGGTGGGGGCGGCCGCAACACCAGCGATCCCGACGAGGACCCAGAGCGCCTGACGCAGATCGATGATATTGAAGAACCAGCTCAAGAAAACGCCAAGGACCGCGAGTGTGGCGATCACGACGCCGAGCGGGCCAGTTAGAGCATCGACAATGCCCTGCAACAAGCTTTGGATCGGGGAGAGATCGATGCTTTGCGCGAGGGCGGGCTCGGCAATGAGCAGGAAGAGCGCC
This sequence comes from Sulfitobacter sp. 1A12779, assembly GCF_043557315.1. Classification (NCBI taxonomy): domain Bacteria; kingdom Pseudomonadati; phylum Pseudomonadota; class Alphaproteobacteria; order Rhodobacterales; family Roseobacteraceae; genus Sulfitobacter; species Sulfitobacter sp. 1A12779. The sequence goes on along the minus strand of NZ_JBIFFU010000025.1, from coordinate 19,220 downwards.
AGTGAGGCGACAAAGAGGTTTGAAATCCAACTTGTTTGGAAAATCCGGTATCGCCAATGCATTGCCGCGCTGCGCGCTCTCGTGACATTGCCGATAAGTGACTTGAGGAATGATTTCCAAAAAGGTTGGGACATCATGAATTTGATCCTTCCAATCGGGCCACGACAGCCATGACGCGGGCCACGTGGTTCTGGGTTTCTCGGTAGGGGGGAATGCCGCCATATTGGCGCACGGCGTCGGGTCCGGCGTTGTAAGCGGCCAGCGCCAGGCGCGGATCGCCGAACGTCTCGAGCATCATCGCGAGGTAGCGGGCGGAACCGTCGAGGTTCTGCATCGGGTCCTCCGGATTGACGTCGAGATCACGCGCGGTTGCTGGCATCAGTTGACCCAGACCAATGGCGCCCGCGGTTGAGATCGCATCCTGCCGGTAGGCGCTCTCAACCTCGATGTTGGCCCGGTAGAGAGCCAGCCAATCCCTCACGGAGAGCTCTGCGTGGCGCAAACCAGGATGATTGGCATAGCGCAGGGCCGTTGCCTCGATGTCTAAGAGAACGTCTGCGCGGGGCAGGGGTGCTGGCTGGGCGAGTGCCGCAAGCTGCAGCGCGTCAGGTTTGGTCGCTGCTTCCGTCTCACCAATAATGGCCAAACCATCGGACGCCGATCCCTGACCAACGCCGTCATTGTAGTTCCGGGCAAAACCGCTCTGAGACTGGGATGGGGTCAGAGAGCCGTCGCTCTCCATGACCAGAACGATTTGCGCGGAGGCTGGCGCGGCGACCAGCCAGAGACAGACGAACTTAGTTGCCAGCGCCCTTGTCTGATGGGGCTTTGTCTGGCGGGGCGAGTTTATGCGTACGGCTTGTACCCGCCTCAAGGGGCAGGTCGACATGCGCAAAGCCAAGGCCAATGAAGAAAGACACCACGCCGGAGATCGTCTTGAACTCGCGGATCTTGATATCGTTGTAGCTCGTCCGCGTGCGGGCGGTGACGAGGAGCTTTTCCCCCCCATCATCAGAGACAACGCGCATGATCCAGACCCCGTAATAGCTGGGGCCTTTCTTATGTGCGGACTCCTGGCACAGGATTTCTGCGCTATAGCCGCTTTCCACGAGCTCGCGGAACCTAGCTTCCGTAACCACATTTGGTGCTTCTATGTCCCAGTTCATGGCCCGGCTCACGCTTTCTCCAAAGACGCAACACCCGGGCAATGCTACTTGATGCCTAGGGTTACGATAGTATACTTATAACCGCAATAGTATATTATAATTTTCGCGGTATACGTTAATCCGATACCTTTAGGCACGTAACATGCACTCGTTCAAGGATTTAAGCGGCTTTTGCTACCTTCGGTTGCGCATCCTACCTTTGATGCGCACATTCGTTCTGCTGTCGCTCGTCGGTTGTCCGGCGCTTGCCGGTTCATGCATACGCCCGCCTCGGCCATTTGTTCCAAGAGATCCGAAGGTTGCCACGGAATTTATGGAAATCCTCCGTCATGATTTCGAGCTCTACTTCCGCGACATACAGGATTATTTTCGCTGCCTCGACGAGGAGCGTGCTCGCGCCTTTGACGAAGCGCGCGAAGTCAGCGAGGAATATGGACGCTTCTTGGGCTCGCTTCACCAATAACTTCGGGGCGAACCTTTTGGTCCGAGTCGCGCGGGTTCCGAATTCGATAACTGGACTACGAGCGAAATTCAGCCGAGAACCCGTTCGAGGCCCGTCGTCAGCGGCTTAGGGGCCGGGTTTCAACAAGCGAGCCACGCTTCGGCCGGCCGACACAATGTAGGGCGGCATGGACAGCGAATAGTGGCCGCAATTCAGTTCCAATATGCTAGGCCCGGCTCCGGCGTCCTTCAGCCCTTGAATCAGCCTTTCAGAAAGCTCTGGCAGCACCACCTTGTCTCGCTTGGCCAATACCACATTTAGTTCGAGATTGTCCCGCGCAAGATGATGCGCATGGTTCACCAAGTTTAGTGGTCCCCATGCCCTTCTGAGATCGTCCAGTTCGATCGCGGGCTTGATGCTTTCGCAAATCGTTCGAGTTGCGCGCCCGGTCCACACCATGTCAGCAAGACTTCCAGCGGTCAGGAATAGCGCAGCTTTTGAAACAGTTTTGTCGTTGGCGGCAATCAATCCGGCAACCCAAGAGCCCAGACTCATTCCGAGTACAGAAATCTCTTTAAAACCTTGCTCCCTTAGCCAACGAATAAGCTTTCGACCGTCCCATACTGCCTGCCTCATGGATTGCATCGTCCGTCCGAGATTCGGGCTTAGCATGTAGTCGGCATAATCGGCGCCGGGACGGCTACGTTCGAAGTGATACGGCAGTGCCATCTCGACTACCGTGATCCCACGCCGGGAGAAAAAGTTCGCCAACTGTTGATACCGCGCGCTTGCATTCCAATGGTGAAACACAACCAAAGCTTTATCGAATGATCTGCTTTCTGTTACTTTCGCCCAGACGAGATTGTTCTCTGCGACGTCAGTATAAATTCCTGAAGGAAATTTGGCCCAATCTCCTTTGCGTTCGACGACCAAGTCGTTGTTACCCGGTTCATCGAAATAGGTTGGGTCCTCGACAGCCTGGTCTGCAAGATTACAGAAGGCCTCGATACCTGCCGGATGTCCGGAGCTAGGGAAGGCAAGTTCAGTGTCCAGAGCGAAGTCTGTCCGCCTCTTTACTTCGTCCCCCCGCTCTGCGCGTCGCTCATCCCAACGATCGAGCCAGCTATGATACACTTTCTTCTTCTCCTTGGTCAGTCACCCGCCATGTATCGATGCTTGGATAAATCAGGCCGTAGATTGCAGACAGCAGCCCGGTGCACAGCAAGATCGAGAAGCCGGCGACCGCGTCGATCAGCACGTAGACGATGACCAGAAGGGCGATGAGCGCCAACATCATTCCCAATTCTCTCCAATTTCGGCCACGTCCAATGTCTCCTTGCTGACGCAACACGGCCTGGACTCGCATAAGCCCATAGAGAAACACAGTGCAGGTCGCCAATACGATCAGCAGGCTGCTATAGTTCGTCGGCATGCTGTATTCGAGCCAGTCGCTTGCCTTCTCATGATTTCCCAAAACTGACAGGAAATCGTTAGCCAACCAAGCCGTTATGGTCGATTCACTTGATAGCATAAAAGTGCTTTGGAGCTTCATGCATATGGCAATCAAGAGTCCCAAAATACAGCACCGAAAAATCCCACGCATGATTTTGAGACCGACTTGATTAGGCTGACATTGATATTCTCCATCTACCCACGATTCAGACTTTCGTCCAAGTTCCCAAGAATCGTGCGCTATTGTGAAGAGCAAAATGAGTCCTGCAAAGAAGAGAAAAAATACCGCACCCATGTAGAGATAGGCGAACCCGGTGAACGCGACCGCCTCCGGTATTGAAATGATGTGCGGGCGCTCAATCGCCATCCGAGCCCATTCCACCGGGTAGTTGCCGGTATCGCGGGTCAGTAATGGGCCTAAACACCTATCGATCCACTGAAGAACCGTAGCTATAGGTAAACAAACAAGAAAGGCCGCCCAATACGTCACCGAAAAGGTCGCGACTTTTCGCACCCACATGTCGTCATTCGCGATTCCTTCACCTTCAGGACTTAACAATGACCGCCTTGTACCCCTCCAATAGACCACTAAGTCACGCACGAATACGAAGTATAGCGGCATGAGCACCATGAAGAGGAGTGTCCAGTTCGGTGCCCATAAGTACCCAACCTGCTTAATCACACCATTCGCCTGCGGAAAAACAATGCTGTGAATGCCCAAAAAGTAAGAGGAAAATCCAAGGGCCACTGCCCCTGCGAACACTGACGCCGACAAATCCAAAGGGGATCCCCGGTTGAACACGGCCTCCGATGTTCTCGCCAAGCTAAATCTCCGCCTCGGCCATATAACCTCACCTTTGTGCGCCAGCGGTGACGGAACCACGGTATCAACATCGATTGCCGCGTTCTGAACCGTATCTGGAGGACTATGCGCATCGTGGCCGTCTGACCCCGCACGCAGCGCTCGCCTCCTGGCTACCAATCGTGCCCGGGCCACACTAAGTTCCGTTTGCCACTCGCTGGTCGCCTTCGGATCATCACACCCAAACACCCTTGCCAACCATCGAATGATCTCGGTGCTGATTCCTTTCTCGTTGTCTTGGTACCAAAGTTGCACCGTTCGCAGCTCGATCCCGGACCGGTTGGCTTCGATCTGAGTGATTGCGGTAGCAAGAAGTTCGGGTGTCCACGGCCCCAAGGGTATCCCATCTTTGTCAGTAGGCCGACCCGCTCCGGCCGCGCTCAACCGTCTGAACAACTCCTTAAAGTCACTTCCGTCATCCAACGGAGGAACAAAGTATTTTCCATTTTTTATCAAGGGCGTAACGTTGTTCGTTTCGTTCTATTTCGCCGGCGTTCGCTTCGTATCGTGAATTCGCGGCTCACGACAGTGCAACTACAGGCAGTGTGATTCGATCGCCATCCACTGGGCCAGAAAATGGCTGACGTGATCGAAATCCTGCTCGGTCGTTGCAAACTGGAATGAAGAACGTGGTGAGACTGTTGAAAGAAGAAGCAGAGCCCATAGCCCGATTGTTTGGAAATGATCGGGAGCGCACGGTTGGATGGGTATACCTGTGGAATTCCTCTGAGTTGTCGGTGCTCTGGCTGGACGAGCAGGTACCTGCCGGTTCTATCGAGCCGCCGCTTCATGCCGAAGTGCTGGCAGAGGCAAAATCGTCGACACCAGTGAAAGTGATCGAGTACCTCGAAGCGCTTTCGAGTGGCGGCGAGCATACCCAAACTAGCAGGCCTTGATAGTCATCGGAGCAGGTCTTTCAAAAATATACTATTGGTGCAGTGAATGTAAAATATCCAGAGAGACCGTCAACCTGCCAAAACTGTAGGAGAGTACTCATGCCCAAAGCGCTTACTCGTTTCGTCGTCCTTGTCGCTCTTGGCTCCACATCTTTTTTCGGAACGGTCGAGCGGAGTAGGGCGCAAACTTATCCGATCGATTGCGCGATCCTGCTTTGTCTCTCGGGCGGCTGGCCCGCGTCAGCGCCATGCTCACGCGCCCGCGCTGAATTCATTCGAAGAATAACACCCTGGCCGGTAGAGCCTCCGTTGCAGATATGGCGTTGTCCGATGAGAGCATCCCATGACATCAATGGCACTGGTAAAGATGGCGGCCGTATCTTCGACATCCTGTTCGATAGACCGCGTCATCCGCTGCTCCAGACGATTACCGTTGCCCCATCTCAGGAAGTCCGCCTGTCATCGACGAGCGTGTTCCCGGCGGAAAGGGTTGAAACGGGTGATAAGAGCAGTGACTTTTCTATTACGCTTGGTCGAGAACGCGCCGACATCGACATCAGCGGTCCGGAGTTTAACTTCGTGCGCTCGATACGAATCTTTGATGTGCGGAACGCTCGACAATATGAGGCAGGCAGCGAGGGGGACTGCGAGCGGAGCGCGGTCGTTGTACTTGGAACTTATGGCGTTCAAGGAGACTTCTCTTGGCAGCGTTCATCGATCGGAACCTTGCCGAAAGATCATGTGGGGCTGGAGAGGTGGGGCGACAATTGTCCGAGCATCCGCCACCGTTCGGTATTCGTCGAGTGGCGCGATTACGGGGGCAAATATGGCTACGAGCAGGTCAACTACTGAGCCCAGTCGGGAAAAAGCCATTTGTTTTAGATGAACTCACGCCGAAGGGCAATTTTCTGAGTGATGTGTATCGGTAGACCTACATCACGCCTTCACGCTCCAAGCGCTTGCGCGCCGCTTTGCGAGCCCGGCGGATCGCTTCGGCCTGTTGGCGAACTTTCTTCTTAGAAGGCTCCTCGAAGTGCTGCTTGAGTTTCATTTCGCGGAAAACGTCTTCGCTTTGAAGCTTTTTCTTTAAAACCCGAAGAGCCTGATCGACATTATTATCGCGGACACTGACCTGCATATGGATAACACTATTACTCATGGCGGCCGTGCCGGCTTCCTTCGTCGGTACGATCGGTTTCATCGGCATTGTCGGTCCATATGTGGCACGGCTTCTTTTAGGGGAAGATCAACGCTTCTTCTTGCCCGGAGCAATGCTAGCTGGCGCGCTGATCCTTTCGGCCACATCTGTGCTCTCGAAGGCCTTGTTCGGCGCTGTCCTGCCCATTGGCAATGTCACGGCATTGGTGGGCGCTCCCTTCTTTGCCGCTCTTATTCTGACCAAGGGGCGCAAAGCATGGTGACGCTGCAACTTGAAAACCTCGTTGCGCGCTATGGTCGGCATGAGGTCCTCAGCAAGGCAACAACACCGCCAATTCGAGGAGGCAGTGACGGCTCTTGTGAGGGCAAATGCGGCTGGTAAGTCCACGCTGTTTCGGCGCATCGCAGGACAGATGCGGGGGGCAGGGACTGTGCGCTTCAGCGATGCAGCCACGGAGGACTTGCGCTACATGCCGCAGGATACGGGGATGAATGCAGCGCTGACGGTCTACGAATCCATCATACTCGCGCTGAAGCGCGGTGGGAGCGGTTGACGCCTTTCTACTTCCGAGCTAACGGCCGTGAACGACGTATTGGCCAGATTGGGCATCACCGCTCTTGCTGAGCGGCAGTTGCCGGAACTGTCAGGCGGGCAACGTGAGGTCGTATCGATCGCACAGTCGCTGGTGACGCGGCCGCGGGTTGTCCTCATGGACGAGCCCACCTTTGCCTCCAATACGAGGTATCGGAGGCTTTGCAATCCTATGCTGCTGAAAGCGGAGCTGTGATGATCCTCGCTTGGCATGACCTAAATCAGGTGAATACAGAATGCTCGGTCATCATTTTACCTCATAATGATCTCAAGCTGGCGGAAATTGCTGTTGAGCGGTTTCTCCGCGTTCCAGTGTCATGCCCGCAGTTTGCTGTGAAATCGGCCAACTACAGCAGCTAGGTCTCTTTTCGATCCACCCGGATCAACAACAATGGTTCCGGAATGGACCAACAGAAGCACGCCGCGAATGGCGAGTTCTGTCAAGAACCAGTTCACGTCACGTTCTGACAATCCCAAGCATTCTGGTGCCGTCACAACGACCTTATCCCCTTGATTTAGCGACAGCAGCAGTTGCTCTCGTTGGATGAGATGCTTTCGAGGACGCGTAGTTTGCCCTTCAAACTGGTCACACCAAACCTGTTCAATTACCCCATGCAGCGAAATTTCTTGTCGCTGCCGTTTGGCGGACGGCCTACCTTGGGCGGAAAGGATATATCCCCACGTAGCGCCGGATTTCGAAAACTTTGGGTCCATTTAAGGTCTTCCTCCTCTTAATCGTTCTTAGAAGCGGGAGGACTAGATCACGATCCAGCTTGCCGATTGATTGCCTCCGGCTAGGCTCACCCCTCTCCGCGGAACCATCTTCTTATCTGACCTAGTAGGCCAGATTCACAGAGCCAAACGCGACTATGCGCCGGCTTCGAACCTCGTGAGATTGAGGTCTCGGCCCTAGCTTGCTTGTCTCTTGCAGACGCTACTGAAGCAGGACGTGCATCCGTTTCAGATCGCTTTCGCTCAGCTTGCCTTCGCCGACAAGGGCAATCATCTCGTCATGATCAGCCAGTGTCTTGGTTAACATGGTTTTTCTCGTCTTCTTCCGGCCTGCCGTGACCGTAAAGGTCGGCGTTCTCATGGGCTCGGTCTTCGTGCTCAAATTCCAAACTCGAATGACCGATGCTAAAATCGTCCTTCAGCCGGTCCTTGATTGCCGTCTTGATATTTTCGATTTAACGCCAGCCGTCCGCTGTCAGCACGATGTGGCAGTCCAAAGCCGCCTTGCGCTCCTGCATCTGCCACAGATGGGCGGGTCGATCATGCGCATGCCACCCTCGTAGATCAGGTAGAAGCCGAGCAGGATAAGGGTCGTGTAGTTGATGAGCGCTGCGACAATTTCTATCCGCCCATAGCCGAAGGTCATGCGCGCGTCCGCAGGCCGCCGCGCGATTTTCCGAGCGGCAAAGGTGATCACCAACGATGCCATATCCGAGAAATTGTGCAGAGCATCCGCGATCAGTGCGAGGCTGCCGGATAGGATGCCGCCGACAATCTGCGCGACGGTCAGAAGACCGTTGGCCCAGATGGAGATGGAGACTCGACGGTCGCCGGACTCGAGGTCGATATGGGCGTGATCGTGGGCCATCAGGCAACTTCCTATCTGTTCGGCAGATCAAAACGCGGTCAAGCGCCGCGTTTTGACTTCCTTTCAACATGTGCAGCCAGACCGGACTTATTCGCAACAGGTTCGGTCACTCGGGATCCCATGTGCCATTGGGTCAGCAGCAGCCAGAACTCTTCTCTGGCTGCGACACTTCCTGCACCAATTCGGCTGTTTCCGCGCCGTCGGCTTCCCGTGCCACGTCCGCTTGAGCCACGATCCCACAGCATTTGCCGCTTTCGTCTGTAACCACGCTGCGGCGCACCTGTTTTTCTTCCATCTTGCTGCAACAGCTTTTAACGTCCTCATCAGGTGAGACTGTCAGGAGGTCATCCGACATGACGTCAGAAACCGGCGTGTCGGCTGCCTTTCCCTCTGCGACGGCACCACAGCAGATGTCGCGGTCCGTAATGATGCCGACCGGCTCACCGGCGTCATTGATCACGGGAATCGCGCCGACCGACTTTTCATCCATCAGCTTTGCGGCCTCCTGAATCGTAGTGTCGGTACTACAACATGTTGGATTGCTGGTCATGATTTCGTGAACTTGCATGATCTTACTCCTTGTTTTGGTTACTAGGGTGGAAGCCGAAAGACGGGTGTTCAAGTTCCTTTCAGCGCGCTGAGTGGCGAGTTTTCGCGCGAGCCGTGCAGCAGCCACAATTTGGATAATTCAGTACTTGGAGCGCTGGTTTCTCTTCGGTCCAGGTCGGAAAAGGTCGGCAAGGGACATCAGGTATCTCCTCGAATCGCTTCCAAGGAAATGTAGTTACTACAGTTACTGTAGCTTCAAGCCACAAGTCTGTCCGGGTAGACGCGGTTGGAAACCTTCCCGAACAAATCGTTAACCTAGCTGCCCCTAGTCAGGACCCCACTACAGCTCGGCTTCGTTCCGAGGATGGGTGTTACTGGCATAAGCACAGCGGTCCAGCAAAAACGACACTGGTGCCGCTCTGCTCAATAGGTGGCAACCCGATCTGCACTACGCGTTCGGCGTGAGATATTGACCAGTGCAAACTGGGTGGGCGTAGATCACGTTCGCGGGGTCACGCTTTCTTCTGCCGAATACAGGAACGCCGTCGAACCAGTTTTGACGTTCGGGTATAGATGGTTGATATGTGCCATGACCATGCGGACACACCCCGAACTCGCGCGCCCGCCGATGCTTCTTGGTTCGGGCGTCCCGTGAATGCGTAGATAGGTGTCTCGGTTGCCTTCAAAAAGGTAAAGCGCCCGCGAACCAAGAGGGTTTTCTGGGCCAGGGTCAACACCGTCGGCAACCGGGCCATAGAGCTCGGGATCGCGTGCGATCATGTTTTGAGTCGGCGTCCAGTTTGGCCATTCCACTTTTCGCTGGATCGTATACGTGCCGGGCTCGTACAGGTTACCACGGGCGATCGCCACACCGTAACGCATCGCAGTTCCCCCTTCTTCGATGTGATAGATGTAGCGCGCTACGGCATCGACGTGGACGTCTCCCGGAACAAGCCCGTCCTTAGCGTCCACCCGCTGGGGCAAAAAGCGCGGGTGCAGGCCCCACGGGTTTGACGTAGTTGGATCAAAAGCGGGAGGTGTGACCTGCGCGTCCCAGGCGGCCTTCTCCTCCTTGGTGGGCCGGGTGGCTGCCAGTAGCGGGCCAGCGATTGGAGTAGAAAACAGCGCACCGCTGGTCTGGAGAAAATGTCGTCTTGTCAGCATCATTCTTACTCCTTCAACGTTAGGTAGGCAAACTAAGCTTAAACAAGGCCACTCTGCCGTTCAGTAAGGAAAGCCTGAAGCAGTATGGCCTGTTTGACTCGAATGCCGTTCTTCGTCTGCGGCCCTAACTCCTAAAGCTACTGTAGGTTCAAGAGAAATATTGAGGTCGAACCGGGGCTTTCGTGTTCTTACTTAGACAAGAACAGACCAGTCCGCCAGCAATTCGGTCGTGGCCCGTCACCGCAGGACTATCCGGTATTCTGGGTGCGGGGCCGATGTTCGCCATTGGTTGAAAAAACCTTCGCGGTAACATCTCGATTGTGTCTCACGTCGAAAGAACTACATCTAAAGAACGACCAAACCGGAGCGATGTAACGACCTGGCCGAAGGCCACGACATCTTGAATCACGTCTCGCGATAGTTGTCACAAGCCTCAACCCCTTCTGCGACGACATCAAGAAGAGCATCTACATCGCTCAATAGCGTTGTGATACGTGAATTGCTGATACGGTAGCGAACAAACCGTCCATCTCGATCGCTGGCGACAAGCCCGCACTCCAGCAGGCATCGCAAATGATTGGAGATATTGGGCTGCGTTAGTCCCGTGTGCGCGACGAGCTCCTGAACGACGAACGGACTTTTTGCCAAGGCGTCCAGAATCGTCAAACGACTGGTATCTGCGAAGCCGCGAAGCAATTTCGCGCGCTGTTCAATAGTGGTGGTCTTGTCTTCCATAACGATTTGCGCCATATCATTTCTCGCTGATATATAGAATCTTCTATCCACTTTAGCAGGAAAGCCGCGATCATGGCCAACACAGACAACGAGATAGCAGATGCGCCATTGTTTCGATACCGGGTTTCCGGCATGGATTGCGCGAAGGATGCTGCACAGATCGAGCGGGCGGCACAGTCGGCCGGGGTAGCGCCCGGCGATGTGAAAGTGTCGGCCGCAACCCACATCATGACACTGGCTGCACCCGAAGGGCGCCTGCCGGACATCGAAAAGGCCGTTGCGGTGACCGGCTACGGCTTCGACCGGATCGAGGGCGATGGAGACATTCCGCCGAATCCCGCCCATCAGGACCCGGCCTACCGACGCGCGCTCTGGATCGTCGTGATCCTGAACGTGGGCTACGGTGTCGTTGAAATGATCGGCGGGTTCATCGCCGGGTCACAGGCCGTGAAGGCCGATGCGCTCGATTTCATCGGCGACGGCGCGATCACCTTCCTTGGCCTGCTGGCCATCGGCTGGAGCCTCGCCTGGCGGGCACGGTCGGCCTTGATCCAGGGCATCTTCCTCGGGCTCCTCGGTCTCGGCGTCCTCGGCACGACCATCGTCCGGGTCTTCGAACGGACGACGCCGGATGCGGGTCTCATGGGCCTGCTTGGCATGATTGCCCTTGTCGTCAACGTCATCTCCGTTCTGCCGCTGCTGCCGTTCCGCAAGGGCGACGCGAACATGCGGGCCGTCTGGCTTTTCTCTCGCAACGACGCCATCGGCAATGCGGCGGTTGTCGTTGCCGCCGGTCTTGTGGCCTGGCTGGGCAGCGCGTGGCCCGACCTTATCGTTGCCTTCGGTATCGCCGGGCTATTCCTGCACTCGTCCTGGGCGATCATTCGCGATGCGCGGGCCGATCTGAAGACGACTGCATGAACAGCCGCGTTCTAGGCGGAGTTTGCGCCATCTCGGCGTTCGCCCTCGATCAGGGCACCAAGGCGCTTGCCCTGAACACACCTGCGCTTGAGGGCGGCGTCGAGGTTCTACCCTTTCTCAATCTCGTGCGGGTTCTGAACGATGGGGTCAGCTTCGGTATGCTGGGCGGGATCGTGCCTTGGTGGGGTCTCATCGCGCTTGCTGGCGTGATCGTGTTATGGCTGCTGATCTGGTTGTGGCGCGCGCCGGACAGGCTGACGGCTGCCGCTCTCGGTCTGATCATCGGCGGCGCACTCGGCAATGTCCTCGACCGGCTGCGTTATCAGGCCGTCCCAGACTTTCTGGATTTCCATTACGGAACATACCACTGGCCGTCCTTCAATCTTGCGGATGTGGCGATTTTCTGCGGCGCGGCCCTACTATTCTGGGACAGCTTCCGCTCTGCGACGGACAAGCCTGGTCAGGGTCAACGCAAGGAAAACACAACGGGGGTGTAACCCATGTTCGGCATACCATCTGCGAAAGGCTTTGACAGCACACTTGCCCTGCTGCGCAACCCATATGGGTTCATTTCGGAGACCTGCCGCGCACTCGACACAGACCTGTTCGAAACCCGCATCCTCCTTCAAGAGACGATCTGCATGACCGGCGCGGCGACGGCAGAAGCCTTCTATCGGGAAGACCGGCTGATCCGCGCAGGCTCGATGCCAGGCCGCATACAGAAGTCCCTGCTGGGAGAAGGCGGCGTTCAGGGATTGGACGGCGCTGCCCACCAGCACCGCAAGAAGATGTTCATGTCACTCATGGGGACCGAGCGGATCGCCGCGCTTGAGGGCACGTCGCTTCACATGTTGGACAACTATGCGCCGGACTGGGAGGCGAGGAACGAGGTCGTCCTCTATGACGAAGTGCGCGAAATGCTCACAAGAGCTGCCTGCGCCTGGGCCGGGGTGCCGCTTAATGAAGCTGAGGTGGCGACCCGAACGGCGCAGCTTACAGCGCTTTTTCAGGACGCCGGGGCCCTTGGCCCCAAACACTGGCGCGCGCGTCTGGCGCGCCACCGCCTGGAAAAATGGGCAGCACGGCTAATCCAACAGGTCCGCGATGGTGAGCTTCAGCCGACGCAGGAAAGTGCCCTTCATATCATCGCGACATGGCGCGATCTCGATGGGGAGTTGTTGACCCCCAGGGTGGCCGCCGTAGAGCTGTTGAATGTCCTGCGCCCGACCGTCGCGGTATCCGTGTTCATAGTTCAGGCGGCGCATGCTTTACATCGGCATCCCGAGTGGCGGCAAAAGCTGAAGGACGACGAGGGACAGCTCGAACCTTTCGTGCAAGAGGTCCGCCGTCTGTATCCGTTCTTTCCCGCGGTTGCGGCACGGGTGAAGAGCGATTTCGAGTGGCGCGGACATCGCTTTCCCAAAGGGTACAGGGTTCTGCTCGACCTCTACGGCACGAATACCGACGCTCGTTCGTGGGACGCGCCGCAAGAGTTCCGGCCCGAGCGGTTTCACGATCGGGAGGTCACTCCCTACGAGTTCATTCCGCAGGGCGGTGGCGATCACCACAGGAACCACCGTTGTCCGGGCGAGTGGATCGCGATCAGCCAGATGAAGGCGTTTTGCAGTTTCTTCGTGAACGCCATCGACTACGAAGTGCCGGATCAGGATCTGGATCTGGAAACCGGAGAACTGCCGCCCATGCCCAAATCTCGGTTCATCATGCGTAACGTCAGGCCTCGGCAGTAGCTTCGCCCTCGTCCGGATCGACCGACCGCGCATCCTTCGTGGCCTCGAACGCCTCCCATGCAACGTAGGGCACGATCAGAAGCGCCGCCACCGGGTCGGCCCACCACCAGCCCATCCATTGCGTCAGACCGATCCCGGCCAACACCACGATCGTCTGATACTGGCAGATCATGGTGTCCTTGGCATCGTACTTCAGGGCGGGCGCATCGAGCCGCTTGCCGTAGCGATACTTGCCCCAGGCGAGGAACGGGTTGGCCACGAGCGAAGCACCCAGAATCGCGATACCCCACCAGTTGAAGCCCGGCGCCTTCTGCGAAATGAAGGCGGAGACCGCCTCGTAGAGGATCGCCGCGACGACGATCCAGAAGGCACAGGCAACCACGTAGAGCGCGACCTTCTTGCGGTGCAGGACCGTGCGCTTGTCGGCACCGTCCACCTCACTCTTCAAGCGCCAGATCAGAGTCGCAGCCGAGGTGGCCTCGACCGTACTGTCGAGGCCCCAACTCACCAGCGCTGCGCTGCCGGTCAGAAGTCCCACGGTGACGGATACGACGACCTCGATGATGTTGTAGACGAGGCTGGCGATCTCGACCCGGATGCCGCGCGTCAGATTGGCCTGCCGGTTATCTTGATGACTGCTCATAACATCTCATCACCGCAAAATTTTCGGCGAAAGTTCGAGGCGAGAATTGGCTACCTTGCCATCAGTTGCGCCACGGATCGAAAGCCGAGATTGTCCTGTTTCCAAGCTTCCTCAGTAGAGGCGAGCTTGTCCCTCATACATGAAAACCAAGGGCTTCGGACCTGTCGCGTAACCGGTGTTGAGCCGCTCCATGCGGAAGCCGCTTGTCTCGATCAAGTCGGCCGTCGGGCGGTCAAGATGGCAGTTCCCGGCGCAGTGTTTCCAGACAGGCGTCAGCCAGCGTTGCCAGCGCCGGATACGGGGTCCGGGCGCCAGGCCATGCTCGACGAAGCGGAAGACGCCATCCGGCTTGAGAACGCGCCGGATCTCGGCGAGAGCCTTCTCCGGTTCCGAAACGCTGCAGAGTGTCCAGGTGGCGACGACGCAATCGACGCTGCGATCTTCGAGCGGCAATGCTTCGGCCACGCCCTCGATCATCTCGGCCGCGGGCATCAGTCCATGGGAGGTTTGCGCGGCCCGAGAGAGGAGTTCGGGCGACGGATCAATACCGATGATCTGGCGCACGGCCTCGGGGTAGAGCGCAATGTTCAGGCCCGAGCCGATTCCGATCTCCAGCACACGCCCATGCAGGCCGGAGATGGCGCGGCGCCGGTAGGGAAGAAGTTGATCCTGGCCCATCGCCAGATGCGTCAGCCGAGGGAGGATATGTTTCTCGTACAGTCGCATCTGTTCACCCGATCCGCGCAAGGACAGGGAAGGTGTCCAGCAGCCAGTAGGCCAGTGCGCTCAACCGCCCGGTCATCATCGCCAGGCCCATCAGGATCATGACGCCGCCCGCAGCCTGATGCAGGCGGCGACCCCAACGACCGATGCCGCGCAACCTGCCGGCAATACTGTCGGTGAACCCCGCGACGACCAGAAACGGGATCCCAAGGCCGCCCGAGTAGACGGCAAGCAATGCGACGCCCTCGCCAATCGTCGCGCTTGTCGCGCTGGCGGTTAGGATGGCACCGAGGATCGGCCCGATGCACGGTGTCCAGCCGAAACCGAAGGCGAGTCCGAGCACGTAGGAGGCGACCGGTTGCCCGCCCGGCAGGTCGAGATGGAAACGCAGGTCGCGCTCCATGGCCGACAGGCGCGCTGCCCCGATCATGAACAGACCGAACAGGATCACGATCGCGCCGCCGACGAGGTTGAGTTCGTAGCGCCACTGCAGCAGCGTCTGACCGAGCGCGGTGGCAGAGGCCCCAAGCGCGATGAATATCGTGGAGAAGCCAAGGACGAAACAGAAGCTGAGCCAGACGGCCCGTCCCTTCGAAGGCGCTGCACTGCCGGTGACCGTACGTCCGGCAACGTAGGATACGTAGCCGGGCACGAGCGGCAGCACGCAGGGCGACAGAAAGGAAACGGCACCGGCCAGCAATGCCGCCATTAGTCCAAGAACGGAAAGTTCAATCAAATCCACATCTCCAAACTGATCGGTAGACCGCCACCACGTGTGCGCACGGAGCGGAACGGCTGGCGCGGTCGTCGTGCTTTTCCATGTCCTATTGCTTACGTTCGTCAATAAGAGCGCTTATCTGCGCAACGGCTTCGGGGCTGTTCCATTCGGCCGGGCCTGCGAGGCGCCCCCGCTCGCGCCCAATGCGGTCGATCAGAATCGTTGTCGGCAGACCCACCACGGCCAAGGCCAGCATCGCGCGCGTATCCTCCGCGATATAGAGATCGAGGTTGCGAATGCCGGTCTCTCGGTAGAAGCGGCGCACAGGTTCGAGACCGGCCCGATCGATCGACAGCGGCAGAACATGAAAATCCGATCCGCCGAGGCGCGCTTGCAGCGCGTCGAGCGTCGGCATCTCCTCGCGACAAGGCGGGCACCAAGTCGCCCAAATGTTCAGAAGCACGACACGTCCCTCGAAGTCCGCCAGCGTCAGATCCCGTCCATCTCCATCCACGAAAGGCGGCGACAGGAGATCACGCGGAGTCCCGTGATTAGGGATCGGTGGTCGGGCGGAGGCAGGGCTTGCCGCAAGCGCCAAGACTCCGGCAAGGACGTCACGTCGCCTCACGGGTCGCTCTCAGCCTGCAACCGGCGCACGACCGGCAGAATGTCCTCCTCAAGCGAGGCCTGATCAAAGGGGCCGACATGCTTGTATGCAATGCGCCCCTCGGCGTCGATTATGTATGTTTCCGGCACTCCATAGACGCCCCAGTCTATCGCAACGCGGCCTGATCGGTCCGCGCCGATGCGGGTGAAGGGATCGCCGAGCTCTTCGAGGAAACCCAGCGTCTCCTCGGCATCGTCCTTGTAGTTGATACCGTAGATCGGAACGGTGCCCGCTTCGGCAAGATCGACGAGAAGCGGGTTCTCCGTGCGGCAGGGGACGCACCACGACGCCCAGACGTTGACGAGAGAAACCTGGTCTTGCAGGTTCGCCGAGCCTAGGCCGTCCTGCCGCCCTTCGATGGGCGGGAGCGCGAATTCCGGGATTGGTCTTCCGATCAGCGTCGAGGGCAACCGGTCGTCGTTGTTCCAGAGGCCCCAGTAGAAGACTACGCCCAGCAACCCAAACAGAAGAATAGGCAAAATCATGAGCGGCCGTCCGCTCCGGCGCCGCTTTTCTTGGTTATCCTTCGAACTCATAGCCTGCCATCAATGCTTGGAAGGAATAAGGTATCAGCAACCGCTGATATGAAGCAAACCGTCGCCGATCACAATGCCGAACGATGGGGGAGGCTTGGCCGCGGCTTCGCAGACCCGAGCCATACTTACTGTTTAGATTCGTAAGAAATCAGTGAAAGGTCGGTATCTGAAGAGGCCGTTGAATTCAGACCTCTGAACGGCCCCTTCGTCCGCTCTCCGGACATGCGCACCGAAAGCAGCGAAAAGCCGGTATTTGAGCAACTCAGCACGCTCAAATTCTCGCAGCATGATGGCAAAGCTGTCTTTGCCAGCGCTAGTAGTTCACCTGTTCGAAGTCGTAGTTGCCATCATAGTCACGCCAATCGACGAAGACAGATCGGTGATAGATACCCGGGCAATTCTGGCCCCAACGTTCAAGTCCCACATGGGCCTCAGGCAGGGCAGTTATAGAAGATCGCTGCCATGAGAAATCGCCTTGGGTTCCATAAGTGCCGAGGACTACAGTGGCGTAGCGTTCGCAGTCTCCTTCGCTTCCTGCTTCGTATTGCCGCGCGTAACGAACATCAAAGACACGGATGGATCGTACGAAATTGAACTCAGGTCCGCTGATATCGATGTCCGCCCGATCTTGAACGAGCCGGAGGGCCTGGTCGGCGGGAACGAATTTGTCTCTTGGCAAGGATTGGAGCGGTCGATGGCTGTCGGGCCGGTACAAGGCTTCAAAGATACGGCCAGCGTTGTTTGGTGGCCGATCGCCCTCATAGGAGGCGCCCATGGGACAGCGCCAGATTTGCAGCGGCGGTTCCACTGGCCAAGGCGTGATAGGCCTGATGAATTCGGCGCGAGCTCGGGCGCAAGGGACGGAAGCGGGCCAGCCGCCAGACAGACACAAGAGGATCGCGCAGTCGATCGGGTATGTCTGCGCTCGGGCGGACATTGGTAGCGAAAGACCAGTCACGGTGAAAGCGACTGCAACCGAGGGGAGGAGCTTCTTGATCAGATAGTGCATGCTGCGGAACCTCCGTGAGAGGAGTCCAGCATATATACGATAATATACTATCGCAATGTGAGCGATACCTGAACTGCGACTCATGTTGGGATCAGGGTAGGGGCGTCATCGCATTTCCTCCAACATCTTTTCGCGGAAGACCTCAGCTGGCGTTTTCCATCCAAGGCACTTGCGCGGCGTATTGTTGAGGCGATCACAGATCACCTTCATATCGTGATCTGTGCATTGCCGGATATCGCGTTTGCGGGGCAACCACCTTCGAAGGCGTCGGTTAGTGTTCTCGACTGTGCCTTTCTGCCAGGGGCTGGAGGGGTCGCAGAACCACGTCTGGGTTCCGATCTCGGCTTGCAGGTGGGGCCAACTGACAAACTCGGTTCCGCGGTCAAAAGTGTTGGACCGACGGGCGACGAGGGGGAGGTCTTTGATGGCGCTCATGATCTTGGCCATGACCGGCTTGGTGCGCTTGTTCGGGTTTTTCAGGATCACAGTGAAGCGGCTGACGCGCTCAACCAGTGAGGTAACGTTGGACTGGCCAAGCTTTTGTTTAAACAGCATCAAATCAGCTTCCCAATGACCGAACTGACGGCGATGAGCGACATCATCGGGTCGGAACAGAATGCTGACATCGCGGTGGAATTTGGGTTCTCTGCGCCTTCTGGTGCGACGTGGTCTGCGGGCGACACGGTGGGTCGGTAGATACCACCACAGGTCTTCGCGCTGACCTTCCTTGGAGTAGATGTAACGATAGATGGTTTCCTGACAGACCCTGAGAGGAGCGCGTTCGTGAATCATACGGTTACTGATCTGCTCTGGTGTCCAGCCGTTCTTGATACGCTCGATCACGCACTTGCGAAGCTCAGGATGTTTGATCAGTTTGCGCTCTCGAGCACGACGTTCCGCTTGCATCAGGTGAGCAGCGGCACCGTAATAGCCATCGCAACCCGGCATGCTTTCGTCCGAAAAATGGTTGCGCTTTAGCTCGCGAAATATCGTTGATCTGCAGCGCTTCAGAACGCGCGCCATCTCATCAACTGGGACCTTAGCGTGTCTCCAGCGTTCTATCTTGCGTCGTTCTGTGATACTCAGTTGGTCGTAAACGGCTCCCATACCGATTCCTCTCATTAGATAAACTACTGTTTTCTAACAAGAGTCGCGCTTGAGGGTAGCGCGCGCCAATGGTGTCTCAAGGGTCGTTGCGACAGTTTCCGCTATCTCAGTTTCCTCAACTCTTCCCTGAACGCTTCCGTCGGTGTGCGCCAACCAAGGCACTTTCTTGGCGTGCCGTTGAGGCGGTCACAAATCGCCTTCATATTGCGATTTGAGAGCGCCGCGAGCTGGGTGTCACGGGGAAGATATCGCCGTGCGCGTTTGTTGAGGTTCTCGACCGAGCCTTTTTGCCAGGGTGCTTGTGGGTCACAAAACCAGCTGTCAGTGCCGATGCCCGACTTGAGCTTTCTCCACTCCCGGAATTCGAAACCACGGTCAAAGGTGATCGATTTGCGGGCCGGCTGGGGTAGGGGTTCCATCACATCCATCAGCTTGCGCATGAAGTGGGTCGAACTGCGGTCGTTGTTGCGAAACAGGACGGCGAACCTGGTCTTGCGTTCGACGAGCGAAGCCACGTTCATCTTGCCATTGG
>NZ_JBIFFU010000083.1:0-1146 GCF_043557315.1 Sulfitobacter sp. 1A12779 | reverse complement strand
TGTGCCTCTGCAAGCCCAAGCGCTTTCCACACAACAGACCACCGTGTTGTGCCGCCAACTAAACGGATCCCGAGCGCTTCAAAATGTTCCAGAGAAATTGCGTCAAAACCTGGAGTTTTTGCGTCACAAGTTCTACAACCCATTGATCTTCAGTGAATTCCTTTGCGACCGGACCCCAGGAGTTATTCGTGACACTCTCGATCCAGGAGATGAACTGGACTTCCCATTCTTGCGGGATCTCTTGGTGCGCTGGCGCCCGGCGCTCAGGCAGAAATTTGATGGGGCCCGCTGGCAAAAAGGGCAGAAGTTCAGAAAAGGCGCAGAGCTCGTCAAGGCGCTTGAGAGACCGAGCATGAGAGTCTTTCCCATTGCTGCTGAAATCCCGGTCAATCTGCTGCGCGCTCTAACGTCATATCCCGCGGTTGCCAGCCGTAAGACCGGGCAACGAGCGCAAAGCTTTTCCAGCAACTGGAGCTTCATCGGATGCCAATCCGATGTGCCTACCCGCCCCTTTACGCGCGGCTCAATGGCCGCAAGCAATACTGTCCAGTCATCTTTCATTGCCCGCAGGCGGCCTTATCAATCGCGCCCAAGTACCTTGATTGCGTGCTGACAGAGAGATTGCTTCGTGCGGCCGTATAAGCGCGAAGTTCCGCCTTAGCGCACGACCAAGCGCTTCGCGGGCGGTCTAATGGGTCCCCCTGATTACCAGGGGTCGCGCAGAGCAGCCCTCTCCGGTCCTGTTCTTTTCCAAGACAAAAAATGCGGCAATAACCTTGCTGGCAAAGAGGGCGTTGAGCGTCATCCCAGGGGAGATACGCCCCGGGCGGGTTGGTCCCAAAACTCAGAGATTAGACAACGCCCCCGCCCACAGTGGGGCGACGGCAGACAGCGGGCCCGCAAACCGAAGGGTTTCATTTGCAGCGCCCCCAAGCTGCTTGACGCAAGGTCACCCAGAAAAGATCCAGATTTTTCTTAATCGCGTTTCCGCGCCGAATTCGACGTACCCAAATCACTTATACGGGCCCCGCAGGACATCACCTCACGGCCACCGCCTAAAACCGGAGCGCGAGACCGCGTCTCCATCTGCTTACACAGACCCCAACACCATAGGTTGGGATTAGAAAGAGAGAATAAAAATGAAGT
>NZ_JBIFFU010000024.1:0-34051 GCF_043557315.1 Sulfitobacter sp. 1A12779 | reverse complement strand
GGAAGTGTGTTCACATGGGTCAATTCTCAGTGACAATTTATGGGGCTACCGGGTCAGTTCTCAGTGACAATCAACAGTCCGAGAGGTCATATTCGCCCGAGATATTGCCCGAGAGACCGGATTCAGACTGCGAGGAGCCATCGGTGCCCTCGAAATCCTGAAAGTCGGCCCGCGCGCCGAAGGACAGACGCGCATTGCTTGTGGGCTCCATCCGCGCTTGGGCGAACAGACCGATGTTGCTCAACTTCTCCGTCGCCGCCTCACGCGCGCCGGAGGAGAGGGCGAGATAGTCCAGATCGGCTTCGTCGGAGTAGAAGTCGAGACCTGCGTTCAACTCACCCCAGCTCAGTGCGAAACGGTTTGAGAATTCGCCGCTCAGGCTCACGGTCTCACCGCTGGTGATCGAATTGGTCGACAGCGCCGACTCGTCGTTGACCAGTTTGGTCCCGCTATAGGCCAGCCGTGCGGTGGGGTTCCACATCGCCGTGGGCGTGGTGTCGCTGTAGCTCAGGACGATATTGGTGCGCTCCAGATCATAGGGGCGGTCCGCAGGAAGCGGGCGGCCCCCGATGATGGCACCGAGGTTCGCCCGGTAGGGGCGGATTTCATCGTCGACCACCCGTTCGTACGACAGCTCGACCCGGTCGCCGCTCTGCGCCTCATAGGCCAGTTTGCCCAGCCCGCTAAGCAGGTCAGTGCCCGAACCGATGATCTCGTCGCCATTGCCATCTTCGCGCAGCCCGCCTTCGGCGACCTTTGCAAAGCCGAGGTATTCAAACCCGCCTTCGCGGCCATAGACCGACAGGCTGTTCGAGAAGATGTCGCCGTTGCTGTCGTATTCCAGCTTGTAGCGCCCGCCAAAGCTCTCGCCCGGGGCCAGCAGATCGCTCGCGTCCTTGGTCTCATAAGCCAGCGCGCCGCCCAAGGCGCCGGGGCCCGCATCGGCGGGGGCCACGCCGGGGTCGACGCGGGCGGCTTTCAGCAAGGCGGGGTCGATCAGCGTGGTGGTGTTGTGGTGGAACACCTTGTTGTTCTGCCGCGCGCCGTCGATGGAAATGGCGAGGTTGTTCTCCTCGATCCCATTGACATAGACCTTTTGCGACATGGGGATCGAACTACCTACCGCGATGGTCGGCTCGGCCACGAAAAGTTCGGACAGGTCCGCAGGATTGCTTAGCGCCAGCCCTTCGCTGGAGATGGAGATGTCATCGTCTTCCATCCCCGGAACGGCTGGCATCTCAAGAACGATCGTTCCCAGAAAGGCTTCGTCGTTAGCGCTCTGCGCTTGGCCAGCGGCGGGAATCATCCCCGCGGCAAGGCAGGCAAATGCATGTGTCGGCTTCATCAAATTTCCCCTTACTCAAACGGCCCGGACCCGGAAAAGCACCGCAGGGCGGCGTTGCGGCGATTTCTTATAGAAACTGTCAGGAATCTCAAGAGGCATGATTTTGGCGAGGGGCTGCCTGTGTCTTTTGGGTAAAGGAAGGGGGTGGCAGCACGGGTGCGGGGCCGTGGATCACCTTGGAAAAGGGGCGGCTCGGACCGCGAAGAGGTGCAATTCCCTTTGCCCCCCGAAAGCGCAGGCGGCCTCGTCAGCCCCCCGGCGCATGGCTGCTGCCGCCGAGAGCAACCCTGCCAAAACAAACGGCATTTTCCGCCACTGTCACAAATCTTTTGCACTCTCAGGCCACAAGGAGCCGCGATGCGCCGAAGTATAAATTGACCAACTGGTCTAACGCGCGCATTCTGCCGACAATGAGTACACTAGAAAGAGGATTTCCCATGACAAGAACCATTCTGCTGGCCGGCACCATGCTGGCGGGGCTCGCCTCCGTGGCCCAAGCCGACACGCTGCGCCTTTTGACATGGGGTGGCTACGCACCTGAGGACGTGGTCGCGAAATTCGAAGAAGAGACCGGCCATACCGTCGAAGTCACGAAATCCAACAACGAAGAGATGATCGCCAAGCTGCGCGCCACGGGCGGCGGTGGTTTCGACCTCGCCCAGCCTTCGCAAGACCGCATCATGGGGCCGCAGATGGAATTCGGCATCTACAAGCCGATTGATGTCTCCAAGCTGAACAAAGAGCTTTTCATCCCCTCCATGCTTGACGCGACCATGGCCAACACCACCGTGAACGGCGATGTCTATGGCGTGCCGCATGTCTGGGGCACCTCCGGTCTGGTGATGAACACCGCCGAAGCGGGTGACACCGTCAAGGATTACACCGACCTCTGCGCGCCCGAAGTGGCGGGCAAAGTGTCCTACCGCCTGAAGCGTCCGACGCTCATCGGTTTCGCCTTCGCCATGGGTGAAGACCCCTTTGCCGCTTACGATGACGAAGCGAAATATGCCGAGATCATGGGCAAGGTCGAAGAGAAGCTGATCGAATGTAAAGAGAACGTCAAAACCTACTGGGGCGGCGGCGATGAGCTGATGAACCTGCTGCGCTCGGGCGAAGTGACCGCCTCCATGGCATGGGATACCGGCGGCTGGAAGCTGAACGACGACAATGCCGACATTACCTTCGTGGCTCCGGCCTCGGGTGCGCTGGGCTGGATCGACACCTTCGTTCTGCCCGCCAAAGGGCAGGCCGACGATGTGGCCTATGAGTGGATCAACTTTGTCATGCAGCCGGAAATCGCGGCGATGATCACCGCAGCGGCGGGCAACTTCACCGCCTCCGCAGGCGCGGATGAGTTTGCCGAAGACAGCCTGAAAGCCAAGTATCAGAACAGCTTCCCGCAAGAAGCTGTCGACAATATCAAATGGTATCCGCCGGTGCCCGCCGGTCTGGAAACCATCGAAGGCGAAGTGCTGGACCGCGTCCAAGCTGCCAACTGATAACTGACCCTACGAGCGGCACCCTCATATTGGGGGTGTCGCATCTTTATACGGAATTCACATGACCCCAGATCTGGAATGCGTCGACCTCGTTAAGCGGTTCGGCGATACCACCGCTGTTAACAACGTCTCCTTCACGGTGCCGCCCGGCAGTTTCTTCTCCATCCTCGGGCCTTCGGGCTGCGGCAAAACAACAATCATGCGGATGATCGCGGGGTTTCTCGACCCCACCTCTGGTGACATTCGGATCAAGGGCGGCTCGGTGCTCGATACGCCGCCGAACAAGCGCCCGGTGAACATGGTGTTCCAGCATCTGGCGCTTTTCCCGATGATGACGATTGCCGAGAACATCGGCTACGGGCTGCGCCGTCGCGGCATGCCCAAGGCCGAGATCGCGCGCAAAGTTGATGAGGCGCTTGACCGGATCGGCCTGCCGGGCATCGGCGCGCGCAAGGCGGATGAGCTTTCGGGCGGGCAGAAGCAACGGGTCGCCATCGCGCGCTGCATGGTGCTGGAGCCTGACGTGCTGCTGCTGGATGAGCCGCTGGGCGCGCTGGACCTCAAGCTGCGCGAACATATGAAGGTTGAGCTGAAGGCCCTGCAAGCTGCATTTGACACGACATTCGTCTATATCACCCACGACCAATCCGAAGCGCTGGTGATGTCCGACCAGATCGCAGTGATGAGCAATGGCCAGTTCGAGCAGGTGGGCCGGGGGCAAGATCTCTACTACCGCCCCGAAACACCCTTCGTCGCCGGTTTCATCGGAGAGTCGAACCGCTGGAAAGGCCGGATCGAACGGGTGGAGGGCGACACCCTGCAATTGCGCACCGACAGCGGCCTTGCCATGCGCGCCACGGGCGCGGGCCTTGTCCAAGGGGCAAAGGCAGAGATTTTCGTGCGGCCCGAATCCATTCGGCTGGCTGCCAGTGCCGATGCGCTTTCGGGCTTCGACAATCAGCTAAAGGGCACTGTCACCAGCCTGTTGTTCAACGGCGCGGCTTCGCGTGTGTTGGTGCAGGATGACGTGGGTGAAACGCTTGAAGTCACGCTGCCGCAATCGGGGGAGTTCTCAAGCCTGAAACGCGGCGACGTGGTGCATATCGGCTGGGGCGCGGGGCAGGCGACCTGCTTTGGGGTCGCGTGATGCGCAGCCAATCCCGACTGACATTCTACCTGCTGCTGACACCCTTGGTGCTGTGGCTGGGGCTTTTGATCATCATCCCGCATATCGACATGCTGCTGATCTCTCTGCGCGAACGGATCAGCTTTGGCGTCTATGAAACCAGTCTGGCGCAATATGAAAAGGCGCTGACCGAACCGCTGTATTTGCGCACCTTCTGGCGCACGGCGGTGATGTCAGTGCTGGCCACCGCGCTGACGCTGCTGATCGCCTTTCCGGTGGCCTATTACATCGCCAAAATGGCGAAGGGGCGCTTGCAGCAGGTGTTGTTCCTGCTCTGCCTGATCCCGTTTTACGTCTCCGAACTGGTGCGCACCTTTGGCTGGATGATCCTGCTGCGCGAGACGGGTCTCGTCTCGAACCTGTTGCAATGGGTGGGGTTGGCGGACCGTCCGGTAGAGCTGCTTTACACCGATGCCACGATGATGGTCGGGCTGGTCTATACCTCCATGCTCTTCATGGTGGTGCCGCTTGTCACCACGCTGGAAAGCCTCGACGACAGCGTGATCGAGGCGGGTTATGATTTGGGCGGCAGCGGGCTTTCCGTCCTGCGTGAGATCATCATCCCCCATGCGATGCCCGGTATCGTGTCGGGCTGTATCGTGGTCTTCATGCTGAGCTTGGGCAACTACCTGACGCCGACGATGCTGGGCGGCAAGGATAGCCTGTGGTTCACCGAAATGATCTATAACCAGTTCATCGTGCGCTCCAATTGGGAGCTGGGCGCCGCCTTTGGCTTTATGCTTTTGGTGCTGTCTTCGGTGATCGTCTGGGGGATGCTCTGGCTAACGGGCCGGACCCTCAAGGAAACGATGGGGTGATCCAATGATCCCGACAATCCCGCAATCGCGCAGCTTTCGCATTGTCTATGGTGGCTATGTGGCGCTGTTCTTTCTCTATCTGGCCCTGCCGCTGACCGTGGTGGCGGTCTTCGCCTTCAACGACAGCCAGTTCCCCTCTCTCCCGTGGGAGGGGTTCACATGGAATTGGTTCTTTGGCGCGGAGCGTCCGCAGATCGGCGTCTTTCACGAACGCGGCATTCTGCGCGCGGTCGGCACCTCGGCCTTTGTGGCGCTTTGCGTGGCGGTGCTTTCCGTCTGCGTGGGCACGACCAACGCCTTTTTGTTCAACCGCTATGAGTTCCGTGGCAAGGGGTTCCTCTATGTGCTGATGCTGCTGCCGCTGGTGATCCCCGGCATCGTCTTGGGCATCTCGGTGCTGGTGTTCTCTTCGACGCTGGCCAATGGTGTTTGGGACTTGGCGCAGATCGACATACAGGCGTTGCGCCCCGGTCTGCTGTTGGTGATCCTTGGGCAGTTCAGCTTTATCACCACCATCGCCACGCTCGTCATCTCGGCCCGGTTGCAGAAATTCGATCGGACCTTGGAGGAGGCGGCGCTGAACCTTGGCGCGGACCGTCTGACAGCGGTGCGCACGATCACGCTGCCCTTCCTTGCGCCTGCAATGGTCGGGGCCGTGGTGGTGGCGTTTTTGATGAGCTTTGAGAACTTTAACACCACGCTGATGCTCGTGGGCTCCGACGCGCCGCTGACCATCGCCATGTTCGACCGGCTGAAAGAGGGGTCGACCCCGCTGCTGAACGCCGTGTCGCTGCTCTTGATGCTGGGCTCGTCGCTTTTGGCGCTGCTGGTGATCCTGTTTCAGAAAAAGGGCTAAGCCCCCTCGGCAGGCCCGCCAGCCGGGCCTGCTACATCCGGCTAAAGCGCGACACGCACCGCCCGGCTGAACCTTTCAAGCAAATCCGCATCCTTTGCCAGATGGCGCCTCAGCGACCGGGGCAGTTCAAGCTGCACGCCCGCGCCCTTGCGGGTGCGGTTGCAGATATTCGTCTCATGCAGGCCGGGCAGGGTGGTGTTTACCTTGGCCCCGAAGCCCGCCGCGCGCAGGGCGGAGCCGATGGCACCGCGCATCGCCTTGTCCCGCCCGCCGAGCCATACGGTTTCTGTGCCATCGTCTTTGCGGCCATGCACGGCGACGGCCCCCTCGGCGCTGCCGACAAGCGCCAGCGCCTGCGGCTCATCGAAACGGTGCGAGGTGATGTGAAAATCCCCATGCGGCCCCGGCTTGAGCGCCTCGAAAAGGTAGAGCGACAGGTCGCGCCCCGCGATGGCCTCGGCGATCAGGCCCGTCTTGGGTTCGATCGTGCCGCCATGCGGGGCCAGAATGACGACCGCGCTGCCGCGGTCCTCGGCCCGGATGCGGTAATCGACGCCCGCGGCCATCTCGGCGGAGAGGTCGGCGAAGTTTTGGAAACGATCGGTCATGGACTGCTCCTATGGCTGAAAGTTACACGTCGAGCTTGCGGACCGTTTTGCGGATCCGCCCGTCCTTCCGCTCCAGAAACACGATCTCGCCGAATTCGATCTTCAGCCATTCCTCCGCGTTTTCGGTCAGCGGTTCCGACGCGAGGATGGCCGAGGTCGCCTCCCCTTCGGGGCAGGCGTCGATGTCATAGGTGTTGGCGTAATCCTGAAAATTCGCCCCGGTGAGCAGGTAGATCGGCTCAAGCAGCATCGACAGGGGCAGGTCCTCGTCCCTCAGCTTTTGCCAATCGCCTGTGACATCCGTCTCGCCCTCATGGCCGCAGCCAAAGTTCACGCCGATGATCCGCTCCCGGCTAACCAACGCGATCTTGAGTTTGGTGAGCGCGGCGAGGTCGAGGTCGCGGGCAGCCTTGCAGATCACCTGCAACAGCTTTTCAAACCCGCGCTGCACGTCTTCGTCGCTGTCGCCCTCCAGCAGGGACAGCAGCAGCACATAAAGGAATTCCGTATCCGTCGTGCCGCGCATCTGGGTGAGGTAGCGATCCTTGCAATGGGGCAGGAGTTCACGCTGCAACTGCCGCCAATGGGGCAGGGCGCCGTTCTGGGCGATGATCCACGGCGTATGATCGAAGGAGAACGGGTGGCAGTTCTCATCGGCCTGCACCACGCTGGCGTCATAAGAAGCCGCGCGGATATGCGACAGCAGCGTGTCCGCCTGTAGGCTAGGGATCACCGATTTGGCGTTGTCGTCGTGAAAGGCGGCCTTGGGCCGGTGGTAGCGCAGCGGCGCTTCGGGATGCAGCAGATGGTCGCTCCAGGCGGCGAAACCCCATCCGGCCAGTTGCAGGCTCGGGTGCAGTTCCGGGTCGAGGCTTTGGTTCAGCAGGCTGTTCTCAGGCGCAAGGAGCAGCGACTCGATTGGCAGTTCAGGTCCGATATAGGCGAGGAAGCGGCACATGGTTTTCCTTACTCTTGAGATATTTCAGCGACTTCGAAAAAGGGTGTGAAGGGCTGAGATAGAGCAGGGCGCGCGAAAATCGACTTGGGACGCGGCAGCGCGGTCAGGGCGATGCGCCCGTCGGCTGGGGGCGGCCCTGCAAACGGGCCACCCGAGGTCATAAATCAGATGTCAGAGATATAATCCGCCGAGACATAGCCCTGCACCTCAGGCGCATCGGCGAGTGAGACGCGGCACCACAATTGTCCGATCTCGGTCACACAATCGCGGCGGTTCAGGACGGTTCCGTCGGGCAGCCCCATGATGATCCCGAAATCCAAGCCCGGCCCGGACCGCAGTTTCAAAAGCTCATCCGGACCGGTGCGGTGCACCATGACGCGGTCACTGGCCACGCCCGCGCAACCGGCGATGAACATAGCGGTGGAAACGGCTGCGAATGTAATGCTGCGCATGATCTGCCTCTCTTTTGTTTTCTTTCTCATAGATCGAAAACCGGGCTGATCCTAGCCGCCTTATTCCGCCGCCAGCTTGCACTGCTCCAACGCCCGTTTCAACGAGTGTTCGTCATAGGGTTTCATCAAGCTGACATAGCGCGCCGCCTCTGCATCGCCTTCGGCATATTCCCGCGGATCGGCGCCTGAGGCGATGATCACGGCGATCTCGGGGCGCAGCTGCGTCACATGCTGCACCAGTTCCATGCCAGAGCCATCGGGCAGGCCAAGGTCGGTGAACATGACATCAAACCGCTCTGCCTGAAGGCTGCGTTCCGCGGCGGCGACGCTGTCGGCCTCGGTCACGGCATAGCCCAGATCAGAGAGCATATCCGACGTGGCCATGCAGATCAGCGCATCGTCTTCGACCAACAGCACCTTCGGCGCGTCATCGGCGCTCGGCGCGGTCTCCGCCGCTGGCGCGGCGGTCTCGGCATTGGTTTGGCGCGAGAGGATTTCATGGATTTTCAGCGCCAGCCGTTCGCGGGTGTAGGGTTTGCTCAGCAGGTCGACCCCTTCGTCGAGCCGTCCGGAATGAACGATGGCGTTCTGCGTATAGCCCGAGGTGAAGAGCACGCCGACATTCGGCAGATGCGCCTTGGCCTCGCGGGCAAGCTCGGGGCTGCGGATTTTGCCGGGCATGACCACATCGGTGAACAGCAGGTTGATCTGCACCCCGCTTTTGATGATCGCCAGCGCACTGTCCGCATTCTCGGCGGTAAGCACGCCATAGCCAAGATCGCGCAGCTGATCGACGGCAGTCTCGCGCACGGCGGCATCGTCTTCGACCACAAGGATCACCTCGCCGCGGCCGGTGGGCGTGTCGGTGGTGGCGGGCAGCGGGGCGCTTTCCTCCTTGCGCTGTGTGCGTGGCAGGTAGACCCGTACGGTCGTGCCTTGCTTCTCTTCGCTGTAGAGCTTGATGTGCCCGCCGGATTGTTTGACGAAACCGTAGACCATGCTGAGGCCCAGCCCTGTGCCCTCTCCGGTCTCCTTGGTGGTGAAGAAGGGGTCAAAGACCTTCTCCATGATGTCGGGCGGGAT
Source organism: Sulfitobacter sp. 1A12779 (assembly GCF_043557315.1). Taxonomy (NCBI): domain Bacteria; kingdom Pseudomonadati; phylum Pseudomonadota; class Alphaproteobacteria; order Rhodobacterales; family Roseobacteraceae; genus Sulfitobacter; species Sulfitobacter sp. 1A12779. The sequence continues at coordinate 25,246 of NZ_JBIFFU010000024.1, read as the reverse complement.
GCCCGTGCCGGTGTCGGTGATCGCCAGCATGACATATTGGCCCGGCGCCACGTTCGGATGGTTCTGCGTATAGGCATCATCCAGCGCGGCATTGCCCACTTCGATCGTCAGCTTGCCGTGATGGGCCATTGCATCGCGCGCGTTAATGGCGAGGTTCAGGATCACGTTCTCCAACTGCGCCGGATCGACAAGACAGTTCCACAGGCCCCCCGAGATCACCGTCTCGACCTCGATCCCCTCGCCAAGCGTGCGGCGCAGCATGTCGTCCATGCCCCGCACCAATCGGCCAAGGTTCTGCGGTTTCGGCTCCAAGGGCTGCTGCCGCCCAAAGGCCAGCAATTGCGCGGTGAGCTTGGCCCCGCGCGACACGCCTGCCATGGCATTGTCGACGAACCGCCGCTTGGCGTCGCCCTCGGGCAATTCTTTCGACAGAAGTTGCAGGTTGCTGCCCACCACTTGCAGCAGGTTGTTGAAGTCATGCGCGATGCCGCCGGTCAACTGCCCCACGGCTTCCATCTTTTGTGCCTGCACCAATTGCGCCTCAAGCCGGTCCCGCTCGGCCATGGCCTCTTCGATCTTGGTTTTCAGCGCGTTGTTGAACTCGATCTCGGCATTGCGGGCGCGCAGTTCTTCGCGCAGGTCGCGCACCTCGATCACCGTGCCCACGGTCTTGCCGGTCTCGTCCTTCATCGGGGAGGCGGTGAAGCCCACGGGGTAGAAGCTGCCGTCCTTATGGACAAAGGTCTCTTCCCCTTGGGTCTGGTGGTTCTCGGGAAAGGCGCGGTCGATGGCGCAGTCTTCGATGGGGAAATGCCGCCCGTCGGGATGGGTGTGGTGGATCACATCATGCAACGGTCGGCCTGCGGTTTCCTCGAAGCGATAGCCGGTCAGCTCTTCGGCGGCGCGGTGCATGAAAACGCATTGCTGCTTGTCGTCCATCATGAAGATGGCCATCGTCGTATTGCTCAGGATGGCGTCCAGTCGGGCCGAGACCTTGGTCAGCGCCGCGTTGGCCTCTTTTTGTTTCGTAATGTCCTGAATGGCCGCGTAGAGGACCGTGTTATTCTCGGTCACGATCAATTGCAGATGGGTCAGCACGTTATAGCGCGACCCGTCCTTGCGTTGGTGGATCGTCTCATATTCCAACGTCGTCTTCTCACCGCTCAGCAGCGGTTGGACGAGTTCCAAAAACGCCTCGCGCGATAGTTCGGGCTTGATGTCCCAAGCCGCCATGCCGCGCAGCTCATCCATCGAATAGCCAAGGTTCTCCCGCGCGCCGCGATTGGCGAGGGTGAAGGTGAAATCTTCGACTGAAAACAGGTAAACTTCGCTGGCCGCATCTTCGACGATCTGGCCAAGGCGATCACTCGCCAATCTGAATGCTTCTCGCACCATTTTCCTCAAGCTTGTCGGCCATGATGTCCGGCTAAATTATTCTGCAAGATGCAGGTTTGTTTAACCTAGCCTTATGGAGGGACAAGACGAGGGCAAAAAGCCACATTCGCACAAGGGGCGGGTTTTTGCGCAGATAGGTGGGAGGGGCATCCGCCGGGGCCGGCGGATGCGCAGGGGGCAGGGCGCGGTCACGCCACGCGGTTGCCCATGGCATAGACCGAAGCCAGGATCGGCGCGTCTTTCATGATGTCAAAGAGGATCAGATCGGCCCGCGCGCCCAGAGCGATCTCGCCCCGGTCGGTCAGCCCCACATGATGCGCGGGCGTTCGGGTCACGGTGGCGAGCCCGCGTGCCATGTCGCCCCATAGGTTGCCCAGTTGCACCGCGCCCAGCAGAAGGGCTGCGGGCACATAGTCGGACGACAGGATGTCGAGCAGGTCCAGTTCCGCCAGTTCCTTGGCCGCGACATTGCCCGAATGCGAGCCGCCGCGCACGAGGTTCGGCGCGCCCATGATCGTGGCGATGTCTTGGGCATGGCACGCCTCTGCCGCTTCGCGGGTGGTGGGGAATTCGGCCAGCCGCACGCCATGGGCATGGCTGGTCGCGACCTGTTCGGCGGTGGTGTCATCATGGCTGGCCAGCGCCGCGCCATAGCGCGCCGCCGCTGCCACCGCGGCCGCTTCATGTTTCGCCCCAAGCCGGTCCTGCAACCCATGCAGAAAGGTGACGTAATCGCCGAAATCCTCACGCGGCAGGCCGTTCTTGCCGCAGACGTAGTCCTCGAATTTTTGCACGTCGCGGAATTGCCGCTGGCCGGGGGTGTGATCCATCAGGCTGACGATGCCGACCTTGTCGTCGGGGCCAAACTCGGCCAGTTCCTCTTCCAGCGTTTCGGAACAGATCTCGGCGCGCAGGTGGATATGGTGGCTGATCGCCAGCGCCCCGCTGTCGCGCATCATCAAGATCTCATCGGCCATGTCGCGGGCGTATTTTCCGTAACGTTTGCGCCCTTCGTCCGAGAGGATCGACCCCACCCGGATCGCGTCGAAGACGGTGGTGATCCCGGTGCCCGCCAGTTCGCGGTCATGGGCGATGATTGCGGCACGGTGCGGCCAGTCGACCTTGGGCCGCGGCTTCATGTGGCGCTCTAGGTTGTCGGTATGCAGTTCCACCAGCCCGGGGGCGACGTAGCGGCCCTCGCAATCGACCGCTCCTTTGGGCAGGGCGGTGCCTTCGGCGATATCGGCGATCACCCCGTCGCGGAGCACCACGCTGCCGGGGATCACCGCATCGGGCAGGATGATTTTGGCATTGGCGAGAATGGTTTCTTTTGTCATGTGAAGGTCACGCTTGTTGCGCATCTATGGATGCAGGGAGAAGATGAATGAAGTTCGACCGCTACGCGATCTATTACACGCCCAAGGGCGCATTGGCCGAGGCTGGGGCCGCTTGGCTGGGGTGGGATTTGGCGCGCGGGCGTGCCGTGGCGCATCCTGAGGTCGCGGGGCTGGACGTGGCCGCCCTGACCGAAACGCCGCGCAAATACGGGCTGCATGCGACGATCAAACCGCCGTTCGTGCTGGCCGAAGGCGCATCGGCTGACGGGTTGCTGGCCGAGTTCGAGACGCTTTGCACGCGGCTTGCGCCCGTCACGCTGGATGGGCTGGCGCTCACCCCGCTGGGCCGGTTTCTGGCGCTGACGCCCGCGGGGGACACCGCCGCGCTCAACGCCATGGCCGCCGAGGTGGTGCGCGGCCTCGATACTTTCCGCGCGCCGCCGAACGAAGCCGAACTGGCCCGCAGACGTCAAGCCAATCTGACCCCGGTGCAAGAGGCCAACCTCAGCCAATGGGGCTACCCTTATGTGATGGAGGCGTTCCGCTTTCACATCACCCTGACAGGCAAACTGCCCAAGGGCGATCTGCCGCAGGTCACCGCCGCGCTCGCCCCCTATATCACGCCGCATCTGCCGCAGCCCTTCGTGCTGGCCAGCCTGACGCTGGTGGGGCAGGCCGAAGACGGTATGTTCCATGAGGTTCACCGCGCGGCCCTTTCGGGATAAAACGCTGCCAGCGCCTGTGCCACGGTCTGCTTCAGCGGGCCGGAGTTGTCGATCTCGATGGCGGCGATATGGTCGGGCAAGGCCCGTTCGGCGCGGGCCAGCCGGGCGGTGATTTCCGCTTCGCTTTCGCGCCCACGGCCCCGCAGCCGCGCGGCCAGCACTTCGGGCGCGGCGGTGAGCGACAGCACCTCGAACCGCTCAAACCTGAGCTTCGCTTCGGTCAGCACCGCGCGCGAAAGGTTGGCCAGCACGTCGCGCCCCTCGGCCAGCGCCATATCGACCGCGATGGGGATGCCGTAGCGCAGCCCATGCGCGGCCCAGCTGAGGGCAAAGGCGCCCTCCGCCTCCAGCCGCAGGAACGTGTCCTCGTCGATCCCGTCGAAGTCTTCGCCGCCCGCTTCGCTGGGCCGGGTGATGGCGCGGCGGGCGAGGAAGAGGTCGGGCTGGGCCTCGGCCAGCGCTTCCATAACGCTGTCCTTGCCCACGCCCGACGGCCCCACAACCGCGATAAAACGCCCGCTCATGCGGCCAGCCCGGGGGTGAAGCGGGTCACGTCCACTTCGCGGTCGCAGATTTGGTCGCGGGCGGCTTCGTCGTGGAAGATGCCCAAGATCGCCGTGCCGCGGGCCTTGGCCTCTTCGATCAGCGCCAGCACCGTGGCGCGGTTGGTGGCGTCAAGGCTCGCCGTCGGCTCGTCCAGCAGCAGCACGGGGTAGGGATGCGCAAAGCCGCGCGCGATGTTCACCCGTTGCTGCTCTCCGCCGGAAAAGGTCGTGGGGCTAAGCTGCCAGAGACGTTCGGGGATGTTGAGCTGTGCCAGCAATTCTCCGGCGCGCGCCCGTGCCTCGGCCTCGCTGCTGCCCACCGCGCGCAGCGGCTCGGCCACGACATCCAGCGTTGCCACCCGTGGCACGACGCGTAGGAACTGGCTGACATAGCCCAGCACATGACGGCGCAGCTCCAGTATCTCACGCGGGGCGGCTTGGGCGACATCCAGATCGCCCACCATGATCCGGCCCGAGGCGGTCAGGTAGTTGCCATAGATCATCCGCATCAGCGTCGATTTCCCGGCGCCCGAAGCGCCGGTCAGCGCCACGCATTCGCCCTGCGCCACGGTCAATTCACCGCCGCGCATCACCGGGATCACCGCAGCGCCCTGATTGTGCAGGGTGAAGGATTTGCTTACATTTTCCACGCGTATCATGGTTTAGCCTTGCTCGGTATAATTCTGAAATTGAATGGTTTTCTTTGCATGCTCACACCTGTAGCACGCTAGAGACCAAAAGCTGCGTATAGCCGTGCTGCGGGTCGTCGAGCACCTGATCGGTCAGGCCGGTTTCCACCACATGGCCGTCTTTCATCACCATCAACCGATCCGCCAACAGCCGCACCACCGCCAGATCATGGGTCACGATGATGGCGCTCAGCCCCATCTCGCGCACAAGCCCGCGCAGCAGGTCGAGCAGCCGCGCCTGAACGCTCACGTCCAGCCCGCCCGTGGGTTCGTCCATGAAGACCAGCCGCGGTCCGGTCACAAGGTTTCGGGCGATCTGCAAACGCTGCTGCATCCCGCCAGAGAAGGCCGAGGGCCGGTCGTCGATCCGATCCTCATTGATCTCGACCCGGCCCAGCCAATCGGTGGCGCTGGCGCGGATGTCACCGTAGTGCCGCGCGCCCACGGCCATCAGCCGCTCACCCACATTGCCGCCTGCGCTCACGTTCATGCGCAGCCCGTCGCGGGCGTGCTGGTGGACAAAGGCCCAATCGGTGCGCGACAGCATCCGGCGCTGCGGCTCGCTCATCGTTACCGTGTCGCGCAGCCCATCGGCACGGGTGTCGAACCGCACCGCCCCGCGATCCGGGGTCAGATGCCCGGCTAGCGTGTTGAGCAGCGTCGACTTGCCCGAGCCGCTTTCCCCGACGATGCCCATAACTTCGCCGGGGTAGAGGTCAAAGCTGACATCGGTGCAGCCGATCCGCGCGCCATAGAATTTCGCGATGTTTTCAACTTGCAACAAGGGGGTCATGCCATGCCCTCCACCACTGGTGCCGCATCCGCGCCGCGATGCCCGGCGGCCTGACGGGCCGCGCAATAATCCGTGTCGGAACACATGAACAGACGCCCGCCTGTGTCATCGACGATCAACTCATCCAGATAGCTGTCCTCGGCCCCGCAGAGGCCGCAGGGATGGTCGGCCTTGCTCGCCTCAAAGGGGTGGTCCTCAAAATCCAGCGACACGACCTGCGTATAGGGCGGCAGCGCATAAATCCGCTGCTCGCGCCCCGCCCCGAAGAGTTGGATCGCGGCCATTTCCAGTTTCGGATTGTCGAATTTCGGGATCGGCGAAGGGTCCATCACGTAGCGCCCCTCGACCTTGACCGGGTAGGCATAGGCCGTGGCAATCGCGCCGTGCTGGGCGATGTCTTCGTAAAGTTTCACATGCATCAGCCCGTATTCCTCCAGCTCGTGCATTTTGCGGGTCTCGACCTCCGAAGGCTCAAGAAAGCGCAGCGGTTCGGGGATCGGCACCTGATAGACCAACACTTGATCCTCGCGCAGCGCGGCTTCGGGGATGCGGTGGCGGGTTTGGATGACGCTGGCCTCGGTCGTGGCTTCGGTCACCGCGACGCCTGCGGTCTTTTGGAAAAAGCGGCGGATCGAGACGGCGTTGGTCGTGTCATCCGCGCCTTGGTCGATCACCTTGAAGGTATCCTCAGGCGTCAGCACCGCGGCAGAGACTTGCACCCCGCCAGTGCCCCAGCCGTAAGGCATCGGCATCTCGCGGCTGGCGAAGGGCACCTGATAGCCCGGGATCGCCAGCCCTTTCAGGATCGCCCGGCGGATCATCCGTTTGGTCTGCTCGTCCAGATAGGCAAAATTGTAGTCGTTCATGCCCCGGTCCTCATGCAAGTCCTGGTCACTCTGTGTCATGGCAGGGTTCATTCCGCGGCCTCCCGTGGTGCGTCTTGCGCCGCCGCCGCAGCCTCGCGGCGCAGTTTGCGGATCAGTTCGAGTTCGGATTGGAAGTCGACGTAATGGGGCAGTTTGATATGCTCCAAGAACCCCGTCGCCTGAATGTTGTCAGCGTGATAAAGCACGAATTCCGCGTCCTGCGCAGGCGCGCCGAGGTTGTCTTCGCCCAACTCCTCCCAACGCAAGGCCCGGTCTACCAGCGCCATTGAGATCGCCTTGCGCTCGGACATGCCGAAGACCAGCCCATAGCCACGGGTGAACTGCGGCGGCTCGGTTTTGGAGCCTGCGAATTGGTTCACCGTCTCACATTCGGTCAGCTCGACCTCGCCGATCTCAATGGCGAAGCCCAGTTCGGGAATGTCCATTTCGACCGCGACTTTGCCGATGCGCAGTTCCGCGACGAAAGCGTGGTTGCGCGCATAGCCGCGCTGCGTGGAATAGGCCATGCCGAGCACGAAACCTTCGTCGCCGCGGGTCAGCGCTTGCAGGCGCAGGTCGCGCGTGGCGGGGAGTTCCAAGGGCTCGCGGGTTAGATCGCGCGGCGGGGTCTTGCTGTCCGTGTCGCGCTGCATCAGCCCTTCGCGGTCGAGGAATTCCATGATGTGCGGCGTCTCCTTGGGCGGTTCGGCCTCGGACGCTTCGGGGGCCGGGGGCACCTCACCATCGGCGGCGAGTTTGAAATCCAGCAGCCGGTGCGTGTAGTCGAAGGTCGGCCCCAAGACCTGCCCGCCCGGCGCATCCTTGAAGGTGGCCGAGACGCGGCGGTCGCAGGCCATGCTGCCCGTGTCCATCGGACGCGAGGCCCCGAAACGCGGCAGGGTGGTGCGATAGGCGCGGATCAGAAACACCGCCTCGATCAGATCGACCCGCGCCTGTTTGATCGCCAGCGCGGCGAGTTCGGGATCATAGAGCGACCCTTCGGCCATCACCCGGTTCACCGCCAGCGTCATCTGCTCGCGAATTTGCGCGACGCTGAGTTCGGGCACGCTTGCGTCACCGCGCCGCTCTTCGGCGAGCCATGCGTGGGCGTTGTCGATCGCCCGCTCGCCGCCTTTTACCGCTACATACATCAGGACACCTTTGTGCTTCGGGGCAGCGCCGCCAGACGGTCGCCGCAGGTGAAAATGAAATCCAGCCCACGCGGGAAGAGCGCCGCGTTTTGTTGGAAGGCGGCGCGCTCGGGCAGAGACAATGCCGCGCTGTCTTTGATGCCGGGGCCGGAGAGGGCCGCGCCCTCGGCGCGCAGATCATCCACCTCGACGATCAACGTGGCAGAGCGGTCGGGGTAGGCGGCGGTCCCGAGGGGGAAGTCGCCGCGCGGCAGGTCGTCCCAAGCGCCCAAGGCGAATTGTGCCGCAGTTGCGGCGGCGAAGGGCGCGCCGGTGTGGAAGGTGATCCAGTCGCGCAACTCGGGCCGGTCGAAACCGGGGGCGAGGTAGAGCGGCGTTTCGGGGTCGCAAAGCGTCAGCAGGACGACCCCCGCGGCGGTGGAGAGGCCCGCAGGCGGTTCGGCCCCGGTCACGCTGTTGATCTCCCCCGGTTTGGCCATGGCGTTCATCACCGCGCGAAAGGCAAAAGCGGCGTCTTTGGGCGCGTCGCGAAACCCACCTGTCAGCGATAGGGTCTGCATCAGTCTTCTCCTCTGACCATGGTGAAAAAGTCGACCTTGGTGGCGGCGGCCTTGGCGGCACGGCTGGCGCGGCGCTGGCCCTCGATCTCGGCCAGCGGGTCGAGCAGTTTGGCGCGGACCTCATCCGCCGCATCGCTCTGCATCAGCGCGTCGGTAAGGGCTGCTTGCAGCGCCTTGTCGCGGCTGCGGCCCTGCACATAGGCGTGGCCGTCTACCCCATCCGTCAGCCGCACCGAACAGCGCGTGACCGACATCTCACCCATGTTGAAGGCATCGCCCACAGCGCCCATTCGGCCCCGCAGCATGACGCCGCCGATCTCCGGCGCGCGGAGCACCTCATGGGCGGGCAGGGGGCCGAAGCCCTCCCATAGCCGGGCGAGATCGCGGGCCTCGGCCCGTGCGAGCAGGCCCATCCACGCCTGCCTGTCGCGGGACTTTTCCTTGGTTTCAACCGTCATCTAGACACCTTGTGCATTTGTCTAATTTACTATACAACTAGACAAGAATTAGCCGCTGGCCTTCCGCTGGCGCAAGCTTGGATATGTGAAACTTCTGCGACATGGCCCGTACTGCGATCTGGAAAACCATCACCGCCGCCCTGACCCATGACATCGCCGCGGGGAAATACGCCCCCGGCGACCGGCTCCCGACCGAGGCGCAGTTGGCGGCGCGCTTTGGGGTCAACCGGCACACGGTGCGCCGCGCGATCAGCGACATGAATGAGAGTGGGCTGACCTATAGCCGCCGGGGGGCGGGGGTCTTCGTGGCGCAGCGGCCCACGGATTATCCCATCGGCAAACGGGTGCGCTTTCACCAGAACCTCGCGGCGGCGGGGCGGGTGCCAGCCAAAGAGGTTTTGACCTTGGAGACCCGCGCCGCTTCGGCCCATGAGGCCGCGCAGTTGGGGCTGGAGGGCGAGGCGCAGGTGCATGTCTATGAGGGGTTGTCGCTGGCCGATAAGCAGCCCATCGCGATCTTTCGCAGCATCTTTCCCGCCGCGCGGTTTCCCGATCTGTTGGCGGCGCTTGAGGCCAGCCGTTCCGTCACCACCGCCTTGGCGCAGGGCGGGGTGGCGGATTACACCCGCGCCTCGACCCGGCTGACGGCGAAGCTTGCCACCGCCACGCAGGCGCTGCATCTGCGGCTGTCCGAAGGCGCGCCGATCCTGCGCTCGGCGGGGATCAACGTGGACCCCGAAGGCATGCCGGTGGAGTATGGGGTGACTTGGTTCGCGGGTGACCGGGTCACGCTGACGCTCAACCCCGGCGACTAGCCGTATTTCTCCAAGAACGCTTCGGCGGGGAGGGTTTGAAAGTCCTTGAGCGACGCTTGCAGTCGGTCATGGGGCCAATCCCACCACGCCAATTCCTCCATCCGCGCGGCGATGCTTTCGGAAAAGCGGCGGCGCAGCGGTTTGGCCGGAATGCCAGCGACGATCATATAGGGGGCGACATCGCGGGTGACGATGGCCCCGCCCGCCACCACCGCGCCATGGCCGATGGTTACCTCGGGCCGGACCTGCGCGCCGTGGCCCAACCATGTGTCATGGCCAATCACCGTGCGGCGACTGCGGCGCAGGGCGAACCAGTCAGCGTCATTCTCGGCCCCGTCGAAGTAGTCCCCGGCGCGGTAGTGGAAGTGGTGCAGGCTGGCCTTTTCCATCGGGTGATCCGTGGCCCCGATGCGCACGCTGGCGGCGATATTGCTGAACTTGCCGACTTGCGTGTTGGCGATGTCGCACCAGCGGTCGCAATAGGAGTAATCCCCGAATTCGGAATGGGCGAGGCGCGTGGCGCGCCCGATCTCGACATAGCGCCCGAACTGCGTGTCAGTCACTTCGCAGTCCGGGTGAAGGAAGGGCGCATCCGCTTTGAGACGCGCCATCAGTGGCCCGCCTCATTGCCCGCGATCAGTTTGCGGCGCAGCCAGCCCGAGAAGCTGTCCATCGCCACGACCATCAGAATGATCAGCACGATGTAATAGCTCACCTCTTCCCAGTCTTTCTGGGTGATGATGGCTTGGGTCAGCAAAAGGCCGATGCCGCCGCCGGTGATCGCGCCGATGATGGTGGCAGAGCGGGTGTTCGACTCCAGATAGTAGAGGACTTGGCTCAGCAGAACCGGGGTGATCTGCGGGATCACGCCAAAGCGGTAGCGCTGCACGGGGGTGGCCCCGGTAGAGGCGATGCCCTCGATCTGCTTGTCGTCCACATTCTCCAACGCCTCGGAAAAGATTTTGCCGAAGGTGCCGGTATCGGTCAGCAGGATCGCCAGCGAGCCGGTGAGCGGGCCGGGGCCAAAGGCACGAGACAGCACGATGGTCCAGATGAGCCCGTCGACCCCGCGCAGGAAGTCAAAGAGCCGCCGCGCGGCAAAGCGCAGCGCGCCAAGCGGCGAGAAGTTCTTGGCCGCAAGAAACCCCAGCGGCAGGGCGATCATCGCCGCGCCAAAAGTGCCGAGGAAGGCCATGAGAACGGTCTCAACCAGCGCCCAAGCCACATCGCCGTGACGCCACATCTTGTTGGTCCAGAAGTCGTTCCAGATCGCGCCATATTCACCGCTGCGCAGCAACTCAAGCGGGGACATGCCGTAGTAGGGGCTGTCGAGCGTGAAGAAGAACAGCTCCCACCCGTTGAAATAGCGGAAGACCTCGGCGCGGTTGCGGGTGATCGTGAGGCGGCCTGCCTCCGTGGTCACGGCAAGACGGTTTTTCGAGGCGTTGATCCACGCGGGCAAGGGGCCATCGGGCAGGGTGGCGTTGACGCCGCTGCGCCCCGGCGTGGCGGTGATCAGCCCGTAGCCCGGCACGTCATAGCGCACCTCTGGCCCCAGTTCGACAGTATGGCCGTTGCCCAACTTGACGCGGGTCGTCTCGCCCAAGATGACCCAATCGGGGGCGGTGCCGGGGGCATAGCGGCCCTTGCGCTCGCCTTCGATGGCGATCTCCATCTCGCCGTTGCGGTTGTCGCGGGCGGCATGGGTTTTGTAGCTATAGCTGTCGGCCACCAGTGTCTTCATGTTCGACACGTTGATGCGGTCACCCAGCCCGGCCACGTCGAAGGCAAAGAAGACGTAAGTGAGATAGGCAAGGATCATCACCGGGGCGGCAAGGCTCGCCATACGTTTGCGCCGGAAGCTGCGGCTGGCGACCTGCTGAGCGGGGAGGGTGGAAGCGGTAAGGTCGGTCACAGGATGGCTCCCTTGTCCTTATAGGCGCGGCCATGGGTCAGCCGATCGCGGAAATGGCTTGAGACTTGGTCGACGATGATGATGGTGCCGAAGAGCAGCAGAAAGATCGCCGCCGCCTCGTCGAATTTGCCTTGGCCCCAAGACATCGTGTTGCGCAGGTCATAGCCGATGCCGCCTGCGCCGACGAAGCCGAGGATGGCCGAGGCGCGGATGTTGATCTCGAACCGCAGCAGCGCGTAGGAGAGGTAGTTGGGCGCGACCTGCGGCACGACGCCCAGAACCATGCGTTGCAGCCAGCCTGCGCCGACGGAGGCAAGGCCGTCCACGGGTTTGAGAGAGGCGTTCTCGTTCACCTCGGAAAAAAGCTTGCCGAGCGCGCCCACGGTATGCAGCGCGATGGCGATCATCGCGGGCACCGGGCCGCCGCCCAGAAGGAAGATCAGCACCAGCGCGATGACGATCTCAGGCACCGCGCGCAGCACGTCGAGGAGGCGGCGCAGCGGCGCTACGAGCCACGGGGCCGGGGCAAGGCCGCGGGTGGCCAGAAGGGCAGCGAAGAAGGCCAGCAGCGCGCCGATCAGCGTGGCGGCCCCGGCGATGTTCACCGTCTCGATCAGAGAGGGGAGGTATTTCACGAAATAGCCGGGCAGCAGATGGATACGCTCCCAAGCCTCGCCCAGCACATCGGCGGGGAAGTCAAAGATATTGGGCAGCCCGTTCCAGAACCCGCCTGCGTTGCGGGCATTGGCGGTGCCGAAACCGCCGATCAGCAGGGCCAGGAAAACGACCAGCAGGATCATGTTCATCACCCGCTTTTGTCGGGTGTGGGCAAGGTAATCCGCCGTGATCTGCGGTGCGGTGGTGGTCTGGTGCATCTGTCGTCCCCCTGTGACGACAGGCCCCGACAATCGTTGTCGGGACCTGCCAGATGTCTTGTAATCGCTGCGATCAGTTGGATTTCGCCTTGCGCGCTTCGACGATGGAAACATAGGCGTCATGCGCGATCGGATCGAAACCAAGGCTCTCGCCCGCGGCCACGCCGTAGGCGCAGTCCGCGTCTTTCTCGTGCAGTTCATCCACCAGTTGGGTCATCGTCGCCTTGACCTCTTCGGGCAGGGCCTTGCGCAGCACGACCGGGCCTTCGGGGATCGGCTTGGAGCGCCAGATTTCCACCAGATCGTTCATATCGACGAGGCCCGCGTCCACGGCTTTGCGCAGCGCGCCGGAGTTGTAGCCGTCTTCCCAGTTGCCCTGACCGTCGGCCCATGTCACGCCGCCGTCGACGTCACCGTTGTTGACCGCGACGATGGTCTGCTCATGACCGCCGGTGAATTTCACTTCGCCAAAGTAGTCGCCGGATTCCATCGTGGCACCAGTGGTCTGGGGGATTTCGATGGAAGGGATCAGGTAGCCGGAGGTGGAGTTCGGATCGCCAAAGCCAAAGACCTTGCCCTGCATGTCTTCAAGGCTCTCGATGCCCGCGTCTTTGCGCGCGAAACCGATGGAGTGATAGCCGTAGGAGCCATCGAGGTTGATCTTGACCAGCACCGGCTCGACCGCTTCGGGGTCTTGCAGATGCACGGCGGCATAGGCCGAGGCGCCCAGCCATGCCATGTCGAGCGTGCCGCCCAGCAGGCCCTGGATCACGCCGTTATAGTCGGCCGGGGCAAAGAGTTTGGCCGGAACGCCAAGGCGCTCTTCGGTGTAGCCGCGCAGACATTCGTAGGAGTTCATCCGGTCCTGCGCGTTTTCCCCGCCGAGGATGCCGATGCGGAATTCGTCGATCTCGGCACTTTGGGCCATGGCGGTGCCGGTGAGGGCCGTGGTTGCCAAGGCGGCGGCGATGAGCTTTTTCATTGTGTCGTCTCCGTTTGCAAAAAATGCCCTTTGGGGCGGGTCGTGTCAGGCTGGCACTTTGTCCAGCGTTTCGATCTCGGTTGAGGTGGCGGCTTCGGAAAAGCTGTTGTCCGCACCGTAGATTTCGCGGGCCATGCCGGTGGTCAGCTGCTCGGGCGTGCCGTCAAAGACGATCTTGCCGTCGCGCATCCCCACCACGCGGTCGCAGTAGCGGCGCGCGGTATCCAGCGTGTGAAGGTTGGCGATGACCATGCGGCCGTCTTCCTCATGAATGCGGCGCAGCGATTGCATCACCACCTGCGCGTTCATCGGGTCGAGGCTGGCGATGGGTTCATCCGCCAGAATGATCTGCGGGTCCTGCATCAGGGCGCGGGCGATGGCGACGCGCTGTTGCTGCCCGCCGGAAAGCGCCTCGGCCCGTTTGGGCGCGTGCTGCGCGATGCCCAGCCGGTCGAGGATTTCGATGGCGCGGGTGATGTCGGCATCGGGGTAGAGGTTGAAGATGCTGCTGAGCGTCGAGCGGCGGTTGAGCGTGCCGTGCAGCACGTTCGATACCACATCCATCCGCGGGACGAGGTTGAACTGCTGAAAGATCATCGCGCATTCCGCCTGCCAGCCACGCCGGGCCGCGCCGCGCAGGGCGGTCACATCGCGCCCCTGAAACAGGATTTGCCCCGAGGAGGCATCGGTCAGCCGGTTGAGCATCCGCAGCAGGGTGGATTTCCCCGCGCCGGAGCGCCCGATGATTCCGATCATCTGCGGCTTGTCGACCTTTAGGTTGGCGCGGGCCACCGCTGTGTTCGCGCCGAATGTTTTGGTCAGTTCAGAAATGACGAGCATAAGTCCCCCGGGGTTTGCGGGGCGACCTATCGCAGTGGTGAATGTCACGAATGTTTAAGTTTGACGAAGCTTTTGTAACGCGTCCCTTTTTGCGGAACGGCTGCCTAAGTCCGCGCGTTTGTGCTGGTTTCATAGGCGCTTGTGCGATGCCGCCGCCGCTGCGCAGGGCGCAAAAGAGGGGGCGTGCGGGGGTCAAAGAGTCGGTGGAACGCAATAAAACAAGGGCCTGCGAAATAGAGCTTGCGGAACAAACTGCGCGGATTAATGCTTTCTCTCTTAAGGCGGTTCAGATAGGGCCGCATCTGGTCAGGCCGCGCAATTGGCGCAGCGACCGTTAAGATCCTTGGCCGGATCACCGCGCGCGCAGTGTCCTCCACCCGCGCCCCCTATGGTGAGACAGGCCCCCGACAAGCATTCAAAGGAGCGCGTTTATGGACGCCCAAGTTATCGCATTTCTGATTCTGCTGCCGATCACGCTGGTTTTCGTCTACGCAGGCATCCACGAGTTTCGGCGCTACAAAAGCGAGGGCAAGGCGAACTACGGGTTGGTCTTTGACGAGGAAAGCGGCACCACCCATGTCAGCGGCATCGCCGAGGACGAAGACCCGTTCGACCCCGAAGACTTTGACCCCAACGATTACAACGACCCCGAAATCAAAACCGACACGGATGAGCGCAAATCGTGAGCGCGATGCGCCTTTGCGCCGCGCTGCTACTCTGGCTGGCGCTGCCCGCGAACGCTGACGCCCTCGCCGAGATCGTGATCTTGGGCGAGGTGCATGACAATCCCCATGCCCATCTCGAACAGGCCGCTGAGTTAAAAGCGCTGCGTCCTACGGCTGTGGTGTTCGAGATGCTCACCGCCGAAGAGGCGGCAAAGGCCGACGCCGGTCGCAGCCAGATTGCGCAGGCTTGGGCGGCAAGCGGGTGGCAGCACTTCGATATCTATGCCCCCATCTTTGACGCTTTGGGAGACGCCCGCATTATCGGTGCCGCCGCCCCGCGTGAGGCTGTGCAGCGTGTGTACCGCGAGGGGGCAGCCGCGCTCTTCGGGCCTGAGGCGGCGCGCTTCGGCCTTGACCAGCCCTTGCCGGAGGATCAGCAGGCCGCGCGGGTAGAATTGCAATTCGCTGCCCATTGCGAAGCCATGCCGCGCGAGATGATGGGCGGGATGGTCGCCGTGCAGCGCTACCGCGATGCCACTTTCGCCCGCGCCGCGCTCGCCGCGCTCAAAGCCTACGGCCCGCCCGTGGCGGTGATCACCGGCAATGGCCACGCTCGCGCCGATTGGGGCATTCCCGCCCTCATCGCCCGCGCTGCGCCCGAGGTCACGACCCATGCTATCGGCTTTGTAGAGGCCGAGACCGCGGTGCCTTTCGATGAGACCCGCCTCATCCCGCCCGCCGAGCGCGACGACCCCTGCAACGCCATGATCGAGAAATAAAGGACAGGCCCATGTATCTTGCCATGAACCGTTTCACCGTCTTGCCCGAGAATGCCGCCGCTTTCGAAGCGCTTTGGCTGAACCGTGAAAGCCACCTGAAGGAGAGCGAAGGCTTCGTGTCCTTCCACATGCTCAAAGGGCCCGAGGCAGAGGGGGCGATCCTCTATGCGTCTCACACCGTTTGGGAGAGCGAGGCGCATTTTCGGGCTTGGACGACCAGCGATGCCTTTCGCGCCGCCCATGCGCGGGCGGGGCAGACCCGCAAGCTGCACGAGGGCGCGCCGCAGTTCGAAGGCTTTAGCGCCATTCAGAAGATCGACGCTGAATAACGCGGGAGGGCCGGGGTTTCTATACTTGACTAAAATAATCAGATTAAGTAGCCGTTAAGGGAACCCGGGCGTTTCGCCGGGGTATGAACGACTTTACGCCGAAACCGTCCAAGCCACCGCGCGTCGGAAGCCCGGATGTCAATGGAAAGGAGCCCGCCCCGTGAGGACACCCGTGACCACGCCCGAGCCAATGGCCCATGCCCGGCTACAGACCCCATCCAACAACAGCTGGCGCGACATCGCGCTTGGCAGCAACGATGCCGCCGCCTGCGACGGTTTCGGGCTGGAGCATCTCATTGATCTGCAACGCGCCCGCCAAATGGGAGAGATGGCATGAGCCTGATGCAAAAACTGCCCGATCCATCGCCCGCGGCCCAACCGGCCCAAGAGGCTGTGCATGATGCCCGTGCCTTGGTGCCCAATGGCTCGACCGCGAATATCGTTTTGGACGGCCAGACCTATACGCTGCGCATCACGCGGGCGGGCAAGTTGATCCTGACCAAATAAGCCTGCGCGCTGTTCCAAAGCGCGGCTTGCCCTGTGGGCGCGGCGTCATTACTGACGCGCCATGCCCTGCCGTCTTTGCCCACTCTCGCCGCCGACATGCTGGCCCTGCTGAGCCTGTTCTTCGCGGCGCTGCTGGCGGCCACCCTGATTCCCGCGCAATCCGAAACGGTGCTATTGGGGCTGATGTGGTCGGGCGCTCATGCCACGGCGCTTCTGTGGCTGGTGGCGACGCTGGGGAATGTGCTGGGATCGCTGCTGAACTGGTGGCTGGGCCGCTACCTTAGTCATTTCGCCGATCACCGCTGGTTTCCCTTCTCGGCCAAGCAGATGGCCCGCGCCTCTGGCTGGTATCGGCGGTGGGGCTATTGGACCCTGCTGGCCAGTTGGGTGCCGATCATCGGCGATCCGCTGACCTTGGCTGCGGGCATGTTGCGCGAACAGCTTTGGCGGTTTTTGCTGATCGTCACCCTTGCCAAGGGCGGGCGTTACCTTGTGCTGATCCTCATCGCCCGCGGAGTTCTGTGACCCTCAGTGCGGGGTGATCCCTTCGAGCGGCGGCAGCGGGTTGGGCGCGGTCACAAGATGGGCGCGGCGCTTTTCGTAAAAGGCGTTGCCGCCCGCGGTCACCACATAATGCATGTTGTTGTAGTTCGCATTGTACCACGCCGCGTGAAAGAATCTGGCGCGGGTGACTTTCGGATGCCGCTCCCCCTGAAGCACGGCAAGTGCCGTGGCGCGGGCCAGCGGGGCGCCGCGGTCGGTCATCGGTTTCGTCATCACGCCGGGGGCGAATTGATTGGGCTGGCCGACCACACCGCAGACCGTGTTGGGGAAGGCGTCGGAGTGGACGCGGTTCATCACCACCGTGCCCACGGCCACCATCCCGTCGCGGCTGGAGCGGTTGGATTCGAAATACATCGCGCGGGCCATACACTCCACCTCATCCGCCGGAACCGCGACGACTTCGGTCTGTTTGCCACCGCAGGCGGCAAGCAGGCCAAGGCCCAAGAGCAAAGCGGCAGTGCGGATTTTCGGGGGCTGAACGCGCATGGGCGGCCTTTCTGGCTGAGGGGGCAGGTGGCGGGTAATTTTCCAGCAAATGCGGCGGGAGGCAAGACCCGCGCCCGGCTCAGGCGGTATCCCTCCGGGCGGGGCGCGCGGGGGGCGCTTGGGCTGGGGATTGATCTAGTGTAATGCTTGGTAAAACAGTCATGATCGCAGCAGGCCGTCCTATGAAAGTCACCTACCGGGATGTGAAAACCGACATCCTGTCAAAGATCACCAAGGGCGAGTGGCCTCTGGGCAGCCTTGTGCCCAATGAGGTCGATCTGGCCGAGACCTATGGCTGCGCCCGGGCGACGGTCAACCGCGCCATGCGCGAATTGGCCGAAGAGGGGTTCATCGAAAGGCGGCGCAAGGCGGGGACGCGGGTGCGCATGGCCCCGCTGCGGCAGGCCCGTTTCGACATTCCGCTGGTCCGGGCCGAGATCGAAGAGAAGGGCGCCGACTACCGGTATTCGCGGGTCAGTTACGCGGTTGAGCCTGCGCCCGACTGGCTGCGCGCCCGGCTCAAACTGGACGCGGGGAGCGAGGCGTTGCATCTGGTCTGCATGCATTACGCCGATGGCGACCCCTATCAATTTGAGGACCGTTGGATCAACCTCGCCACCCTGCCGCAGGCGCGGGAGGAGAGTTTCACCGATGTCGGGCCGAACGAATGGCTGATCTCGGCCATTCCCTTTTCGGATGTGGAGATCAGCCTTTCTGCCGGTCTGGCCGATCAGCGGCTGAGCGAATACCTCGCCTGCGGTCTGGGCGATCCGGTCTTTACGGTCGAGCGGTCGACGTGGTGGGAGGGGCAGGCGGTGACCTATGTGCGGCTGTCCTACCGCCCCGGCCACCGCCTGACCACGCGCTATTGAGCCGTCGCCGCGAGCGGGCGGCGGCGGCAGCGCTTAAAGGATACCCGGCAGGTTCAGCCCGTGTTCGCGGGCGCAATCGCGTGCTTCGTCATAGCCCGCATCCGCATGGCGCATCACGCCCGTCGCCGGGTCGTTCCACAGCACAAGCTCGATCCGCCGGTCGGCGTCTTCGGACCCGTCACAGCAGATCACCATGCCTGAGTGCTGCGAGAAGCCCATGCCGACCCCGCCGCCGTGGTGCAGCGACACCCAAGTCGCCCCCGAGGCGGTGTTCAAAAGCGCGTTCAGCAATGGCCAGTCCGACACGGCATCCGAGCCGTCTTTCATTGCCTCCGTCTCGCGGTTGGGCGAGGCGACGGAGCCGCTGTCGAGGTGATCGCGGCCAATCACCACCGGCGCGCTCAACTCGCCTGTGCGGACCATCTCATTGAAGGCCAGCCCCAGCTTGTGGCGCACGCCTAAGCCCACCCAACAAATCCGTGCGGGCAGCCCTTGGAAAGAGATACGCTCCCGCGCCATGTCGAGCCAGTTGTGCAGATGCGTGTCCTCAGAGAGGATTTCCTTCACCTTGGCGTCGGTCTTGTAGATATCCTCAGGATCGCCCGACAGCGCCGCCCAGCGGAAGGGGCCGATGCCGCGGCAGAACAGCGGGCGGATATAGGCCGGGACGAAGCCGGGGAAGTCGAAGGCGTTCTGCAAGCCTTCCTCCAGCGCCATTTGGCGGATGTTGTTGCCATAGTCGACCGTTGGGATGCCCGCGGCGTGGAAATCGACCATCGCCTGCACCTGCACCTTCATCGAGGCGCGGGCGGCTTTTTCGACGGCTTTGGGGTCGCTCTCGCGTTTCTCGCGCCATTCGCCCATCGTCCAGCCCTGCGGCAGGTAGCCGTTCACCGGGTCATGGGCCGAGGTCTGGTCGGTCACGATATCGGGGCGGACCCCGCGTTTCACCAGTTCGGGAAAGACATCTGCCGCATTGCCCAGAAGCGCCACGGATTTCGCCTCGACCGCGGCGGTCCAGCGGTCGATCATCGCCAGCGCCTCATCAAGGCTGTCGGTCTTTTCATCGACGTAGCGGGTGCGCAGGCGGAAATCGATGCTGTCGGGATTGCACTCCACCGCCAGACAGCAGGCCCCGGCCATGACCGCGGCCAAGGGCTGCGCGCCGCCCATGCCGCCCAAGCCCCCGGTGAGGATCCACTTGCCTTTGAGGTCACCGCCATAGTGCTGGCGGCCCGCCTCGACGAAGGTCTCATAAGTGCCCTGCACGATGCCTTGGCTGCCGATGTAGATCCACGATCCGGCGGTCATCTGGCCGTACATCGCCAGACCCTTCTTATCGAGTTCGTTGAAATGGTCCCAATTCGCCCAATGCGGCACGAGGTTGGAATTGGCGATCAACACGCGCGGGGCGTCCTTGTGGGTCTGAAAGACGCCGACCGGTTTGCCCGATTGCACCAGAAGCGTCTGGTCGTCTTCCAGCGCGCGCAGGGAGGCGACGATCTGGTCGTAGTCCTTCCACGTCCGCGCCGCGCGCCCGATGCCGCCGTAGACGACCAGCTCATGCGGGTTCTCGGCCACGTCGGGGTGCAGGTTGTTCATTAGCATCCGCAGCG
The DNA here is from genome assembly GCF_043557315.1 of Sulfitobacter sp. 1A12779. NCBI lineage: Bacteria > Pseudomonadati > Pseudomonadota > Alphaproteobacteria > Rhodobacterales > Roseobacteraceae > Sulfitobacter > Sulfitobacter sp. 1A12779. Next base: position 5,482 of record NZ_JBIFFU010000024.1, on the reverse strand, counting down.
GCGCTTCGGTCAGCCAGCTTTTCGCCGAAAGCTCGGTGCCGGTGGCGGGATAGACGTCACGGGTGTTCTTGCGCGGATCGCTCATGCTGTGCCTTTCAGGGTAGGGGCCAGTGCGGCCAGAGTTGTCAGGATATCGGTCAAATGCACGCGCAGCCGCGCGGCCTTGTCGGGGTCATAGGGCCAAGGCGGGGCCTCGGCGCCGAGGTATCTGCTTTGCGCCAGTTCCATCTGGATCGCGTGGAGCCCTTCGGCGGGGCGGCCATAGTGGCGCGTGGTCCAGCCGCCTTTGAAGCGCCCGTTGCTGACGGCGGTGTAGCCGGGTGCGGCGGCGCAGGTCTTTTCAACAGCCGCTTGGATCTGGGGCGCACAGGTGGCGCCGAGGTTCGTGCCGATGTTGAAATCGGGCAGCCGGCCGTCAAAGAGGAAGGGGATCAGCGAGCGGATCGAGTGGCAGTCATAGAGGATCGCGACCCCATGCAGGTCGCGAACGCGGGCCAGTTCGGCCTTGAGTGCCGCGTGATAGGGCGTGTGGTATGCCACGCGGCGGGCCTCAACCTCGGCTGCGTCGGGCGGGGTGGTCCAGATGTCTTGCCCGTCGAAATCCGTAAGCGGCACCAGCCCGGTGGTGTTCTGCCCGGGGTAGAGCGATGCGCCCGAAGGGTCGCGGTTGGCGTCGATGACATAGCGGTGGAAGGTGGCGCGCACCGTGGTCGCGCCGGGCAGCAACCCGTCGTAGAGCCGGTCGATATGCCAGTCGGTATCCGCCAATTCCCGCCCGCGCGGGTTCAGGTCGCGCCGGATGGCCTCGGGCAGGTCGGTCCCGGTATGGGGCAGGCCGAGCACGATGGGGCTGTCGCCGCGGGTGATCTCGACGGGTGTGATCTCAGCGGGGGTCATGTGGAAAGCCCCGGCATCTCGCAGGCGGCGGCACGGGTGATCTCACCGCCCGCTACCATCCGTGCCGCGCGTTCCAGATCGGGGGCGAGGTAGCGGTCCTCCTCCAGTGTCGCGACCTCTTCGCGGACCCGCGCGACCACCCGCTGCAACGTCTCGCTGGTGGCCAGCGGCGCGCGAAAGTCGATGCCCTGCGCGGCGCAGAGCAGTTCCACCCCAAGGATGCGGTTCAGGTTCTCGATCATCTGCCCCAGCCGCCTTGCGCCATGGGCGGCCATGCTGACGTGATCCTCTTGGTTGGCCGAGGTCGGCGTGCTGTCGGTGACGCAGGGGTTGGCGAGATGCTTGTTCTCGCTCATCAACGCGGCGGTGGTGACTTCGGCGATCATATAGCCGCTGTTGAGGCCGGGGGTCGGCGTCAGGAAGGGCGGCAGGTTGAAGCTGAGCACCGGGTCCACGATCAGCGCCACCCGGCGCTGCGCGATGGCGCCGATCTCGGCCACGGCGAGGGCGATCATATCGGCGGCGAAACCCACCGGCTCGGCATGGAAATTCCCGCCCGAGACGATGATGTCCGCCCCCGTCAGCACCAGCGGGTTGTCGGTGGCGGCATTGGCTTCGACCTCCAGCGTGGCGGCGGCCATGCGCAGCACGTCCATCGCGGCCCCCGTCACCTGCGGCTGGCATCGGATGCAATAGGGGTCTTGGACACGGGCATCATTCGCCACATGGCTTTCGCGGATTTCCGAGCCATTGAGCAGGGCGCGCATCGTCTCGCCCGCTTCGATTTGGCCCCGGTGGCCGCGCAGGGCATGGATTTCGGGTTGCAGCGGCGCGGTCGAGCCCATGATCGCATCCGTCGACAGGGCCGAGATCACCAGCGCCGAGTTCGCGGCCTGCCATGCGTCGAAGAGCCCCGCCAGCGCGAAGGCGGTGGAAAATTGCGTGCCGTTGATCAGCGCCAGCCCTTCCTTGGGGCCGAACTCCAGCGGGGTGAGACCCGCGGCGGCCAGCGCCGCGCCGCCCGTCATGACGCGACCCTCGAACTCTGCCTCGCCATGGCCCATCATCACGGCGGCCATATGCGCCAAGGGGGCCAGATCGCCCGAGGCCCCGACCGACCCTTGCGCCGGGATCACCGGGGTCACGCCCCGCTCCAGCATGGCTTCGATCAGGTCCACGACCGCCAGCCGCACGCCCGAGGCACCGCGCCCGAGGCTCAGCAGTTTGAGCGCCATCAGCAGCCGCGCATGGCCGCGCGGGATCGCGGGGCCAACACCGCAGCAATGCGACAGGATCAGGTTGCGTTGCAGTGCCGCCGTATCCTCCGCCGCGATCTTGACCGAGGCGAGCTTTCCGAAACCGGTGTTCACGCCGTAAACGGCATCCTCCCCCGCCACGGCCCGCGCGATGCGGGCATGGGCCTCTTCAATCGCGGGGCGGCAGGCGGGGTCGAGCCGCACCGATGCCTCTTCGCGGTAGATGCGGGCGAGATCGTTCAAAGTGGCCGCGCCGGGGGTGAGGGTCAGGGTGGTCACGATTGGCCTCCGAAAATGCGGGAATGAAGCGGGTTGAAGCCGATGCGATAGGCAAGCTCGGCCGGGTGTTTAATGTCCCAAACGGCGAGGTCGGCGCGCAGGCCGGGGCGGATCATGCCGCAATCCGCCAGCCCGAGCGCGCGGGCAGCGTGCTGCGTGGCGCCGCGCAGCGCCTCTTCCGGTGTCAGGCGGAACAGGGTGCAGCCCATGTTGAGGGTCAGCAGCAGCGAGTTCAGCGGCGATGAGCCGGGGTTGATATCCGTCGCCAGCGCCATCGGCACGCCATGGCGGCGCAGCAGGTCTATGGGCGGCGACTGAGTCTCGCGCAAGGTATAGAAGGCACCGGGCAGCAGAACGGCGACGCTGCCCGCCTTGGCCATCGCGCTCACGCCGCTCTCATCAAGGTATTCGATATGATCCGCCGAGAGCGCGCCATAGGAGGCCGCGAGTCGCGCGCCGCCCAAGTTCGACAATTGCTCGGCATGGAGTTTCACCGGCAGGCCCAATTCCCGCGCCAGGTCAAAGACCCGTGCGATCTGGGCCGGCTGAAAGGCGATGCCCTCGCAGAACCCGTCGACCGCATCGACCAGCCCTTCGGCATGGGCGGCGCGCAGGGCGGGGAGGCAGACTTCGTCGATATAGGCATCCGCGCGGCCTGCGTATTCAGCAGGCACCGCATGGGCGCCGAGGAAGGTGGTGGAGACGCGGATCGGGCGCTGCTGGCCAATGGCGCGGGCGGTGCGGAGCATGCGCAGCTCGGTCTCGATATCCAGACCGTAGCCGGATTTGACTTCGATGGCCGTGACCCCTTCAGCGATCAGCACGTCGACGCGGCGCAGGGCATCGGCCAGCAACTCTGCCTCATCGGCGGCGCGGGTAGCGGTGACGGTTGAGACGATGCCGCCCCCGGCGCGGGCGATTTCCTCATAGCTGGCCCCCTCCAGCCGCATCTCGAACTCCCGCGCGCGGTCGCCGCCGTGCACGATATGGGTGTGGCAATCGATCAGCCCGGGGGTGACGAGGCGCTGACCCAGCGATTCGGCGGGCAGGTCGCGGTAGCCTTGCGGCAGATCACCGCGCGGGCCGACCCATGCAATCTGGCCCTCGGCAATCGCAATCGCCGCATCTTCGATCAAACCATAGGGCTGTGGGCCATCCATCGTCGCCGCCGTGAGGTCGACCAAGACCCGATCCTGCGCTGTCATCTTATCGCCTCCTCCTAAGGTTTCGCTTTTCTACATCGGTTTTATTAGTTATATGTCTATACATAAAGAAGCAGAGGGCCGTCAAATGATTTTCGCTACACATGCAAAACTGCCGCAGGGATGGGCGCGCGATGTTCGGATCACGGTTGCCGATGGGCGGGTGACGCAGGTTGAGACCGGGCAGGCACCGCAGGCCGATGACACCCATGTCGACACCCTGCTGCCCGCGCTGGCCAATCTGCACAGCCACAGCTTCCAACGCGCCATGGCCGGGATGACCGAGACGCGCTTGGCCGGGAAGGACAGTTTCTGGACATGGCGTGATTTGATGTATCGCTTCACCGCCCATCTGACGCCCGCGCATATCGAAGCCATCGCGGCCTTCGTCTTCCTAGAGATGCAAGAGGCCGGTTTCGCCAGCGTGGGAGAGTTTCACTACCTCCACCACCAGCCCGACGGCACGCCCTATGACGATCTGGGTGAGCTATCGGCCCGGATCGCGGCGGCGGCAGCGCAGACGGGGATCGGGCTGACCCATCTGCCGGTGCTCTATACCTATGGCGGGGCGGGGCAGCAGCCCTTGCAGGCGGGGCAGGCGCGCTTTGGCAATGGGGTGGCGCGCTTCGGCGCGCTGGTTGAGCAGGCGCAGCGGGCGGTGCGGGACCTGCCCCCCGATTGCCGCGTCGGCATCGCGCCCCATTCGCTCCGCGCCACCGCTCCGGCGGAATTGGCCGAGGTGCTGGCCGCCCATCCTGATGTGCCGGTCCATATCCACATCGCCGAACAGCCCAAAGAGGTCTTGGATATCTCCGCTTGGCTTGGCGCGCGCCCGGTCGAGTGGTTGCTGGCCAATGCCGAGGTGGCCGAGAACTGGTGCCTGATCCACGCCACCCATATGACGGAAGGTGAGACCGCCGCCATGGCCCACAGCGGCGCGGTGGCAGGGCTTTGCCCGGTGACGGAGGCCAATCTGGGCGATGGGCCGTTCAACGGGCCGGGCTACCTTGCCGCCGGGGGGCGGTTTGGCATCGGATCGGATTCCAACGTGTTGATTTCGCTGACTGAGGAATTGCGCACGCTGGAATATTCGCAACGTCTGCGGGATTTGGCACGCAATGTGATGGTGGCGGGCGAAGGTTCGGTCGGGGCGGCGCTTTACACAGGTGCGGCGCGTGGCGGGGCCCAAGCGCTTGGCCGGGGCCGGGGCGAGATCGCGGTCGGCGAATGGGCCGATCTTGTGGCGATCGACAGCCAAGACCCGGCGCTCTGCGCGCTGCGGCCTGACCAATTGCTCGACGGTCTGGCCTTTGCCGCCAAGGACCGGGTGGTGACCGATCTGTGGTCGGCGGGCCGCCATGCGGTGACGGGCGGGCGGCACCGGCAGCGGGATCGGATCGTGGCGGGTTACCGTCGCACCATGGCAGAGGTGATGGCGCTTTTGTGAAACCTTCCCTTTTCGGGAACTTTGGCACGGCTTGCCGGGTTGGCCCGGTAACGAGGACCGCGCGAAGTGCTGCGCGGCACAGCCCGAAGACAGCGAAAGGGAGCGGATTATGAGTCCACCAGACACGAACCTCAAAAAACAGGAAAGCCGTCACAAATGGCCCCTGATTGGCATGGCGCTTGTGGTGATCTTTGGCGTCGGGATCATCGTCTATTGGACGGGCGAGGAAGTCGCCACCGCGCCTGAGACGGAAGAAGAAGTGATCGTCGACGAGGAAAACGCCATTGAAGGCGACGATGAAGCATCCGTGCCGATCGCCCCTGATTAGGGTCAGGATTCATAACCAGTAGATGACGGTTGCTGCGAGCGCGATGGCTGAGAGAAAGACCTTTGGACAGCGG